>CAJXUF010000007.1 GCA_913061175.1 uncultured Psychrobacter sp. | reverse complement strand
AGGAGTCCGTCTCGTGGGCTCGGAGATGTGTATAAGAGACAGATCTAGGCTTTGGATACAACCGTACTTGATAGACTTATCTTCTAAAGCAGTAATAAAATCCTCGACACTATTTTCATTTTTTAGATAGTTGACAGAGGTATCGGGTTTTAGATTTGCTTCATCTTTTTGAATTTTCAGATGATTCATTAGGGTTATTGGGTTCACCTGCGCCACATCTCTAAATTTATATTTAATTTGCTCTGTCAGTAGCTGAGGATGATTTAGCAAATAATCTTTCAATATGTTCCTATCAACGATATGCGGATAGTGATGAATTTCAAAGAATTGATCCATACCAAGTATTTTGGCACTTAGCATTTGGGCGATAGTATGCCTTGGTTGAATCGGTGTTCCAAACAGTTTAAAGCGCGATTTTCGGAAATTAAGCTTAGCATTTAATGCAGCACTTTTACGCCAGTGACCGTGAATGTTCAGCTTTTTACCATCCAAAAAGTCATCTATTTGTACTGGTTGGTTAAAAAAGAAATCATCGTTCATATAGATGAAGTAATCAGATAGCCCATTAATATTCCATATCATCGACTCAATCGATCGGGTATTAAAAGTAGGTAAAAACTGCTCGTAACCCGAAAATATGTCCTGATGATCAACGATGCGTATTTTATCTGCTGAGCAAATACCTTGCTTGGCAAACTCATCGATGAATGCTGGCTTTTGTTGATCTGTGACGATATATATATGACGACAAAAAGGCACATATTTGATGATAGAAGCAATATTATAATATATCTCATCGTCACTGGCGAAACGCGTGTCAGTTATTGCGTCAGATGCCACTTCTTTAGTTTGCTTATACTGTTCTCGCTTTTGTTTGAGTATAGGGTCTGCACCATCTACCCAAGCAATGACGATGTCTAATGTATTTTCATTAGGCTGCTTCATAACTGATCCTGCTCTCATCGGATATGCATCTATTTTAGTAGCTATATTAGACCAGCTATGATATTTGCTGATGCGACTATTAACAAGGTTTAATCGATTTAGATAGTTAGACTAATTATAATTTTTATAGATATACCGTTAAATCCTGCTCGTACTTTACTAAGTAAATGCCGAGCACCAGCGGTAGGTGAGACTAGCATATAAAGTCAGAATGCTGCAATAATTATGACCATAGTTGCATTCATTTTGCTAACCTATCATGCCTATACCGCTAAAAAATCAAGCTGAGACACCAATGCCACCTATTATTCTATTTATTTTAAAAGCGCTTGAAGGTCGCGGTGCTGAGCGTATGGTTACGACGTTGGCAAGCGCTTATGCAGATATGGGCTATCGTACTCATATCCTATGTTTGGAAGCGACGCAAGATATGCTACTAGACGCTCGTGTGCAATATCATATCGTGCCATATGATGAGGTGTTTTCTGAGCAGAATCTCGACCCAGAATCTACGCAAGCAAAAGCCTACGCATCAGTCGCTAAACGTATTGATACTTATGTGCTTAACCAAATAGGGAAGCCAGATTTGATACTGGCCAATATCTATAAAATAAACTGGATTATGGCATATAGCCAGTTGCCAAATATCGTAAATGTACTGCATACAGCGCTATCAAAGCAGTTCCAAAATCAATTATTAGAGGCGCCAGTACAGACGATAAATCATTTGAAAATGGTTTATGGCGCTCATCTTTGTAGCTGTGTAAGTAAGGGTGCACGCCAAGATTTGATTGCTCTTATCGGAAATATCACCAAAACCACAACAATCTACAATCCTTGTGATGCTACTGATATAAATACCAAAGCAGCAGCGTCTAGCCATCTTGAACATTTCAGCTTAGTAGATAAAGAGTACATTATACATGTCGCCTCATTTGATAGCATGAAAGGTCATCGAGACTTGCTACAGGCATATGCCAAAACAGAACGAAGGCTGCCGTTAGTACTAGTAGGTAAAGGTAGGCTTGAAGCAGAGATTAAACAGTTGGCTTTCCAACTAAATATTAGCGATTGTATTAAGTTTTTAGGCTTCCAGACTAACCCTTATCCATTAATTAGAACAGCTGCACTGATGGTACTCACCTCTAAGTTTGAAGGCTTTGGCTATGTCATTGTAGAGGCGCAAGCACTGGGCGTACCAGTAATCAGTACGGATTGTCCTTTTGGGCCAAGAGAATTATTACCTAAAGAAAACTTAATAGCGGTAGGTGATATTGATGGCTTGGCCATGCTTATCAACCAAGCCATAGACAACCTTACAGATTATATCGTGCCGCTAAACCAGCAGTTACTGCCTGAACATATTGCAAGACAGTATTTAGCGTTTGGTTCCGTTTTAGATTCAGAGAAAAATGAGGGTTTATAACTTGTAGTGGTTCTTAATTAAACGCAATCAAGTAGAGGTTATTAATTGCGAGTCATCAACTAGAAAGTGTCGAATAGCGATTTAGAGATAGGAGAGTGATTGACGACAGGAACACCATGCGACTGATAGATTCTGCCGAGTAAGTTAAACGAGGGTACAATCCGCTCGTTCATGACTTTACTAAGCATACTTGGCGCACTATTGTTTTTATTTTCATAAAACCGTGGTTGCTTACTGTTAAGCAGGTCAATACCGTACAGATGAATACTCGCTGCTTGGCGCGAAAACGCCAACTGCGCCGCCACATAAGCGACAGTACCTGCCTCCACAAACCCATGAGTAATGTTAAGAGAGACACCGATGTCAGCCGCTTTATGATCGCTATCAATAATAAAGTTTGGATTATTGATAAAGTACGATAGCGGCATTTTTTTATTAAGTAATTTTTTCTTAAAGATCAGCTTATTAAAAGATAGCTTGTTTGACTTTACTCCCCATGGCCTATCTACTGGGTACAACACCCGCATGGCATGATGGTACGTTTGCATAATATCAGGGTGCGTAGTGGCCATCGCTTCAAAGACAGCTAGCGTTGCATATAGAGGTTGCCCTGTATAGTACTGCTGTAAAATCTCAGACTGATGATTGATAAAGCGCGCATCACTGATGACGTAACCAACAATATCGGTAAACTGATGCTGCCCAATCAGGCTGATACTGCCATTAACAAAAATAGTAGGCGTATCTAGGAGCTCTGCTAACGGTAGCTGCTGTATAGATGGCCCTGAAGCGATAATATTGACGTCTTTTCCATGCAGGCTTTGTGCTGGTTCATTGGCATTAAAAGCATTGATAATGATGAGCTCATTATCAATATTGAACCCAGCGGTAGCAGGTAATCTCAAATATAGCGCCATACTATTTTCCAGTCATTTATTTCACCTATCTTATATCTTAATACACTGCCTTTACGCTAATTATAAATTGTCTAAATATGGTTAATTACTAAGCATCTATTGCCAATGGTCTTTTAACCATGGGCTTGGCTTCACATGTCGATACCATTTACCGCCACTACCAGCAATTGCATCGGGCGGGTTAATCTCACCGTGGAAGATAACGATTTTTGCATCATCCGGCAGAGTAGGTGTGCGTACAAAGTTAAAAGGAATCGGTGCAATACATTGGTACTTAAAGCTGACACACCATGTCTTATCCCAATACTCTAAGTGGTGATGCTCACGCAAATAGTTAGAAAGGTAAGCCTGCTCGTGACGTACTTGAGTACGAATGGTTTCAAAGTTCCGCTCAAAATTGGACAGCAAATCAGGATAGGTATTCATACCAATATTAAAGCGGTAGACAGAGCTGTTGCCAATCATGCGCCAAGGCTTCTTCCAGTCGCGGATAATGACGACACTGTCTTCATGCACTGCTTGGTAAGTAAAAAACGCATCGATATTATCGACAATGACAATATCAATGTCTAAAAATAGGGCCACACCTTTTAAATCATACAGCTCAGGCTTAAAGGTAGTCAGTTTTTTCCAACCACGTTCAGGACCTGCTGGCAAATCCATATCGGGTATAGGATAACAGGCAATCGCAGGGTCAATACCTGTGCTGTCATCGGTCAAGCAAACCATTTGAAAATCTAGGGTTAGATGTCGACTAACCATGTTGTAAAGACGATTGACGTATTCAGGACCATATTTGTCGCCCCATTTCATACAGATGATATAACGCTGTTCAGCAGCATTTGTGCTAGTCTGATTAGGATCTGTAGATGAAGTCTTAGTTACGTCAGATGTCATAATGCACTCGTATTGAGATAATAGTCAGATAAATGAAGGACTAATAAAAGTAAAAGAATATAGAGTTCAGCCAATATTAGCATAGCTGTGACTGATGGTACGTCTAAACTGATGGTATGTCTAAACTGATGGTATGTATAAATAGGCAACACTAGGTTGGTGATGACTAATGATTATCGAGCTTAGTGTTATCATTTTTAACAGTACTATCGTTTTTAGCATTGTCGCTTTCAACATTGTCGCTTTCAACATTGTCATTTTTAACGCTATCGTTGATATCACTAGCAGAACGACTAGAAACGCTAGAATGGTGAGATTGGATAAAGGCTGCTAAAGTCTCTTTATCTTTTTTATAAGGGTTGCCTAAGTTTGGAATACGCTTAAAACGTCGATAGCCCCACATATAGTGACTGTAGTTGTCTGTAATCATACGCTTCATAGCCTGATTGAGAGCATGAGTCGCCACTTTAGCATTGCGGTCATACAAGGCTGGATCATCGAGTTTATAGCAGTAAATATCAAAACCGCGTCCATCGGTACGGCGAATACAAGATAAGCCAACCAGCGCACATTTGGTTTTGCTCGCCAATTTTGAGGCAAGTGTACTGGTCAATGTTTCGATACCAAAGAACGGAACGACAACGCCGCCTGATGGCTCTGGAACGTGGTCTGGCAGTACAATACTAAAACCACCTTGCTTGAGCGTTTTAAACACGGCTTTGACGCCGCTACCATCAGTAGGTACCAAAGTCGCGTTAAGTCGTGCTCGACCCTGAAGGATAAACTCGTTAGCGAATTTGCCGTCAACTGGCTTATACATAATGGTTGGCGCACCAAACTGGTTGAGCCAAGCATTCATCATCTCCCAAGTGCCGAGATGCGGTACGATAGCAAGCATGCCATTTGGATTGGCAAGACCCTCTAAAAAAATGTCTTTATTATGGACATCACGAATCTGAGCGATACTCCACTCAGGTGGCATCGCCCAACTTTTTATAGATTCAATACTGGTCAGACATTGATGATAAATAATGTCTTTGGTCAATGTGCGCTTTTGCTGCTCAGGCAATGTATGAGTAACCAGCGCCATATTGATCTGAATGGTACGCATGATACTTAAACTGGGTATCTTAATGATAACCCACGCAACAAAACGTGCCAGCATCTGCAATACAGACAATGGCACGACTTTAAAAATATGATACGGATTCATGACCACTCACATGGTAATGAATCACGTAACAAGCACTGTAGACAGCAACCGCGCATCATCAAACGATTTATTCAGCAGGCTTGTTGGTATCAGCTTGTGCTTTTTCACGCACACGGATACCAAGCTCACGTAGTTGTTTGCTATCAACGCCAGCAGGTGCTTGGGTCAATGGGCAATCAGCTGTTTTGGTTTTTGGGAAAGCGATAACATCACGAATAGAGCTTGCGCCTACCATCAACATAATCAAACGATCCAAACCGAATGCTAGGCCGCCATGCGGTGGCGCACCGAATTTTAGAGCATCAAGTAAGAAACCAAACTTGTCTTCAGCTTCTTGCTCACCAATACCCAACGCTTCAAGTACAGCTTGCTGCATATCATAAGTATTGATACGTAAGCTACCACCACCAATCTCAGTACCGTTCAATACCATGTCATAAGCGATAGAAAGGGCAGATTCTGGGTTGTTTTTCAACTCTTCAACTGAGCCTTTAGGTTTAGTGAACGGATGATGCATTGAAGTCCAGCGACCATCGTCAGTTTCTTCAAACATTGGGAAGTCAGTCACCCAAAGTGGTGCCCATTCGCAAGTCGCCATTTCAAGATCTAGACCGATTTTTTGACGTAATGCACCAATCGCATCATTCACGACACTGGCTTTATCCGCACCAAAGAAGATAATGTCGCCATCTTCTGCAGCAGTACGCTCAATCAAGCTCACAAGCACGTCATCAGTCATGTTTTTGATGATAGGAGACTGCAGGCCAGACTCTTTATCCACGCCGTTGTTGATGAGGCTTGCGTCATTGACTTTGATATAAGCCAAACCGCGTGCGCCATAAATACCAACAAACTTGGTATAAGCATCAATCTGCTTACGGCTTAATGATGCGCCACCAGGAATACGTAGGGCAGCCACACGACCTTTAGGATCGTTAGCAGGACCGGCAAATACCTTAAAGTCAACGTCTTTCATCAAATCTGCAACGTCAACCAACTTTAGAGGAATACGTAAGTCAGGCTTGTCTGATGCATAGTCACGCATAGCTTCTGCGTAAGTCATGCGTGGGAACTGCTCGAACTCCACGTCCATCATTGTCTTAAACAAATGCTTGATAAGACCTTCGTTGATGTTCATGATTTCTTCTTCATTTAAGAAAGAAGTCTCGATATCCACCTGAGTAAATTCAGGCTGACGATCAGCACGTAAATCTTCATCACGGAAGCATTTAGCAATTTGATAATAACGGTCAAAACCTGACACCATCAATAATTGCTTAAATAGCTGTGGTGACTGCGGCAGGGCAAAGAAGTTACCTGGACGAGTACGTGATGGTACAAGATAATCACGCGCACCTTCAGGCGTTGCACGAGTCAAGATAGGTGTCTCAACATCCAAGAAACCATGATCATCTAAATAACGACGAATCGCTGAAGTTGCCTTGGCACGGAACACCATACGCTCTTGCATTTGCGGACGACGCATATCAAGATAACGATACTTCAGACGCAGGTCTTCAGATACAGTCGTTTTTTCGTCATTCAATGGGAATGGCGGCGTCTCAGATTTAGCCAGTACTTCAATTTCTTTGCCCAATAGCTCAATCTGGCCACTGGTCATACTATTATTTTCAGTACCTTCATAACGGCGACGTACGCGGCCAGTTATCTTTAGCACGTATTCAGGACGTACAGCATCAGCTGCTGCGAAAGCTTCTGGGGTATCAGGGTCGACCACGACCTGCAAGATACCAGCGCGGTCACGCATGTCTAAGAAAATCACGCCACCGTGATCGCGACGACGATGTACCCAGCCTACGATACTAATGGTTTGCTCAAGCAAGCTCTCGGTTACGGCTCCGCAATACTCGTCTCGGTATTCGCTATGCGTCATAGTGCTTTGCGTCATAATATGGTTATCCAGTTATCAGCCCAATTCGAAGTACAATAATGCAGCCATTGCTGTGCGTTTCAAGCTATTTGCAAAAAAAACACACAAACAACGCGATTAAGACATATGGTCATCACGTTGGCTGCAGAAAATTTGATATAAACGCATATTATGCCTAATCTGCCTTTGTTATACAACCGGCTGAGTTCAATCAAAGAACGGGAGTGTGCAAGTATCTGAGGTATTTATTCGATGATATTTATATTGGGTTAAATATTGTCGTCATGCTTGAAAACACCGCTTAGTGTGCACATATCAACCGCACGCTAATAAAAACAGCCATATCAATATATTTACTGACTTGAGGATTTGTAACCATGCTATTTCATCCCCCTAAAAACCCTGTTGAGCTTAAAATACGCCACTTGAATGATGCTCAAAAGCAGCGCCATGAAGATTTGATGGAAGCCACCCAAGGCAAAGCTGCCCTCAAACAGTTCAAAAAAGTCATGGCCAAAAAAGCCAAGCAAGCATTGAAAGCAAAAACTAAAAATAAGAAAAAACATACCGATGATAAGGCACAAGTTTTTGTCCTTGATTTTGACGGTGATATCAAAGCAACTGCGGTCAAACATTTGCGTGAAGAAATCAGTACTTTAATTAGTACCGCAAATAAAGGTGACGAAGTTATCGTACGTCTTGAATCAGGCGGTGGTCTGGTACATGGTTATGGTTTGGCCGCAGCGCAATTGGTTCGCCTAAAAGATGCTGGTTTAAAACTGACTGTTTGTGTTGATAAAGTGGCGGCAAGCGGTGGTTATATGATGGCCTGCGTTGCAGACAAGGTAGTAGCTGCACCATTCGCTATCATTGGTTCAATCGGTGTGGTGTCACAGCTGCCAAACTTCCATAAATGGCTAAAAAACCATGACGTCGATTATGAAATGTTTACCGCTGGTGACTATAAGCGTACGGTGACTGTATTTGGTGAAAATGATGCCGAAGACCGTGCCAAATACCAAGAAGAGCTAGAGCAGACGCATGAGTTATTTAAGCATTTCGTTAATACCTATCGTCCAGAACTTGATGTTGCTAAAGTAGCTACTGGTGAGCATTGGTATGGCGAAGATGCGTTAAAGCTTAACTTAATTGATAGTCTACAGACTTCAGATAGCTATATTTTGGAACGTATGGAAGACAACGAAGTGTACGCACTATATTCACGTCAGAAGCCGACGTTAGCAGAAAAGTTAGGATTGGCTCAGGCAGCAGAAGCAACATTGAGCATGGCTGTAGATAAATTACCTGATGCACTTGCACGTTTTGATTTGAATAGTCGCCTAAATATTCTGAAATAATGTTAGTTATCATTATGATAGTTAAATAATGGTATTTTAGTGCTCAGAAGTTTTTAGATACATTGTTTATATTTTGTAAAAGGCGTGGCCTAGCTGGTCGCGCCTTTTTGCTGTTTATTGACAATTGCTGTGTTATAAATGTAGCACACGGAAAACAGTATACGTACGTGCACTAAAGCTCTAGTAGAGTTTTTTATCAACATTTGATTTAGACAATCAATAAAGAAAAGGAAGTCATTTATGTCTAACGACAATTTAATGTTTACCGCAACAGAACATGGTCAAGCCATGCATGCCAAAGTCAAAGCGTTCATCGAAACGAATATTGAACCCATCGAAGCCCAATTCTGGGAAGATTGTCATAAGAAAAACCCTGATGGTAATTGGGAAAACTGGGAGTGGCCAGAAGCCTACGAAAACCTGCGCAAGCAAGCACGTGAAGAGGGCTTGTGGAATTTATTCCTACCAGATGATACGTTAGGTGCAGGACTGTCAGTCACTGATTATGCGCCTATCGCAGAGTTGACTGGTCGTAGCTTGCTAGCACCTCATGTATTTAACTGCAATGCACCTGATAGCGGTAATATGGAGCTGTTGTGGCGCTACGGTACTCAAGAGCAGCAAGACAAGTGGCTGACACCAATCCTAGAAGGTAAGACACGCTCTGTGTTCTGTATGACTGAGCCTGATGTCGCATCAAGTGATGCAACCAATATGGAAGCAACCGCTGTAGTCGATGGCGATGAGATTGTCATAAACGGTAGTAAATGGTGGTCATCTGGTCTTGGCGATCCAGCGGTTGATGTCTTGATTGTGATGGCATATACGGCGGATGAAAGTGCAGACCGTCATCATCAGCATTCGATGGTGCTTGTACCAGTCAAAACTCCGGGTGTGAACATTAAACGTATGCTTAAAGTGTTTGGCGATTACGATGCACCGCACGGCCATGGTGAGATTAGCTTTGAAAACGTACGTGTGCCAGTCAGCCACTTCATTGGTGGACCTGGTAAGGGCTTTGAGATTGCACAGGGTCGTCTAGGGCCAGGCCGTATTCATCATTGCATGCGCTGTATCGGTGCTGCCGAAAAATCTCTTGAATTAGCGGTCAAGCGTGGTATGTCACGTACTGCCTTTGGTAAGCCATTACTACAATTGGGTGGTAACTTTGAGCGTATCAGCGAAGCCCGTATCAAAATCGACCAAGCACGCTTGCTAACATTGTACGCCGCCCAAAAAATGGATGCTCAGGGCACCAAAGCCGCATTGACTGAAATCTCAGCTATTAAAGTAGTGGCGCCAACTGTGCTACAAGAAGTAGTCGACATGGCGATTCAGATTCATGGTGGTATGGGCGTGTGTCAAGACACATTGCTACCAAACTTTTATGCGCAAGCACGTGTACTACGTTTAGCAGACGGTCCAGATGAAGTACATAAAACTATGATTGCTAAGCTAGAACTGAAACGTCAGGGCTTTAGTCGTTCTGCTAAGTCTGACAAAGCTTAGCCTTAAGTTTGATCTTAACAAACGGTTGTGTGAGTTAGTTTCGATTTGCTAACGCAACTATCAAGAATAAGCCAATCAACATGCTAATTAAGAATTCACTATTAACAAGTTAGTAGTGAATTTTTCATCACTAGAGCGAGTCCTCATTTCAAAAATAGTGAGAAGAATGAGATAAATTGAATTGAGAACTAGCTCGCATATCTGTTATAAAAATAAATGACCACATGATAAGGAATGTCTCATGGCAACTGATAATAAAGTACTAGACAAAGGCGGTGCCGTACGCGAAGGTGAAGAGCTTGATGCCAAAGCAGTCAGTGAATGGCTTCGCGGTCAAGGTGTCGGCGTAGTAGGCGAGCCTAAGGTCACTCAGTTCTCAGGCGGCGCATCAAACTGGACATATCGACTACAGTATGAGGGTGAAGATAAAAACCAAGACCTCATATTACGTCGTCCACCAAAAGGTACCAAGGCAAAATCTGCCCATGACATGGTGCGTGAGTACACCGTTCAAAAAGCGTTAAAAGATGCTTATCCTTATGTACCTGAGATGATTGCGCTATGTACGGATGAAGCTGTTATCGGCGCTGACTTTTATGTAATGGAGCGGATGGAAGGTATTATCCCTCGTGCAGAATTGCCAGAAGGTATCGATCTTAATCCTGAGCAAACGCGTCTGCTTTGCACCAATGTGTTAGACGCTTTGGTAGAGTTACATCAGATAGACTATACCGAGCATCCTGATTTGGTTAATTTGGGTCGCGGTGAAGGTTATTGCGAACGCCAGATCAGTGGTTGGGATAAACGGTATGTGAAAGCAAAGACACCTAATGTACCGAGCTTTGCACTGGTTAGACAATGGCTTGCTAAGCACACGCCTGCTGATAGCAAAACTTGTATCATTCATAATGATTGGCGCTTTGACAATGTCATACTTGATGCAGATGAGCCGACCAAAGTTATTGGCGTGCTCGATTGGGAGATGGCAACCCTTGGCGATCCACTGATGGACTTGGGTAGTGCGTTGGCTTACTGGATTGAAGAAGATGACAATATCATCATGCAGCAGTTCCGTCGTCAGCCGACACATTTAGAAGGCATGATGACGCGTGATGAAGTGGTTGAATATTATCTGAAACAGTCAGGTTTAGAGATAGATAACTGGACCTTCTATGAAGTGTTTGGTTTGTTCCGCCTCTCAGGCATTATTCAGCAAATCTACTACCGTTATTATCATAAGCAAACTACCAATCCAGCTTTCAAAAACGCTTGGCTCGTTATACATGTCATGCATGCTAAATGTCTCAAATTAATTGCGCAATATGAAGGCGAAGCCTTATTCAATGCGCATGTTCAGCCGCATTTAGAAGACATAGGCGTAGATGCTGCTGCTATCGAGCAGTTACCAATCCCTGTTCAAAAAGTGGTCAAAAGTATTTTACCAAAAGGTTATTTTGCAAAAGCACCTGACTCTCCTGAAGCGTAAGCATTCAGCAAACCGTACTTTAGCAAATATGATAAAAGGTAATAATTTATGACAACCATACTTTTAGCACGTCATGGTCAAGCGTCTTTTGGACAAGAAAACTATGATCAACTCTCAGAGCTAGGTACTGTCCAAGCCCAAATGTTAGGTCAGCACTATGCAGCCACACAGCGCCGCATCGATGCCATATTTACTGGTAGGTTGGTTCGACAGCAAGACTCAGCACGTCATTTTTGGGAGCGTTACCAGTCATCTGTACATGCCAATAATAGCAATGGCACAGCTGTTGCGCCTGCAATCAACTTTGACCAGCCAGATAGTTATATTCTGCCGCAATTTGATGAATTTAATCACAAAGACGTGTTCGTTAAGTCAGCAGAAGCATCGGGAAATCGATCTGACATCTCAGCTGAAGTGGCCAAAGCAGAATCGCCAGCCACGCGACTGGCTGAGCTATTTGATCAAGCGATGCAACGCTGGCATGCTGGTGACAATGACCAAGATTATATTGAAAGTTGGCCACAGTTTAATGATCGTGCACAGCAAGCTCTTGAACAAGTGCGTACAAAAGTAGCAAACATGAGCTTAGATCAGGACAGTACCGTGCTCGTATTCACTTCAGGTGGTGTCATCGCTGCAATCACTGCCCAGTTATTGCGACAAGGCAGTCAGACTGCTTATCAGCTGAATAAAAGCTTGGTCAACACGGGTGTGACCTCTATTACTTTAAAGAATCAAAGTTCTCGCTTGTTGTCTTTAAATGAATACAGTCATTTATTTTCTGATGGTAAACCATTCGTGACATGGCGATAAATTTATATATGACTTGCGAATAATGTAGTGTCATACCTATTTAAGGTATAAGCACTATCAGCGTTTATACTAGATACCGATTTGATTCTGTGTAATATCGATATACAAAGGACTGTACATGCAAAACAAATTAATAAAATTGGTTGCTAAAAGTGCGCGCCATAGCAAAGACCAGATAGTAGGCGCGGTTCGGCCTGCAAGCTATCTAAAAGACCTGGGTCAGCAGCAAGTAGGCAACGGTAAAACGGTGCTTATCACAGGTGCCAGTTCAGGTCTGGGCGAGGGCATGGCAAGACTGTTTGCTAGCCTTGGCTACAACTTGGCTATATGCGCGCGTCGCACTGATCGTTTAGAACAGTTAAAATCGGAGATGATGAACAAATATCCTGATATTCGAGTCGAATACCAAGCACTAGATGTGAGTGATTACGATACGGTCTTTCAAGTGTTTGATGCTTTTGCAGATGATTTCGGTAGCATTGAGCGAGTAGTGGTCAATGCGGGTATTGGTGATAGCCGCCGCATTGGTAAAGGACATTTTGAAACCAATCGTCGCACTGCTGATGTCAATTTTGTCGCCGCACTGGCACAGTGTGAAGCCGCCATGAATATCTTCCGTGCTCAAAACAGCGGGCATTTGGTCGTGATATCTAGCATGTCAGCCATGCGTGGATTGCCTAGGCATCTGACAACCTATGGTGCAAGTAAAGCTGGTTTGGCTCACTTAGCAGAAGGCATTCGTGCTGATATGCTTTTGACCAATTTACCTATTAAAGTTTCTACAATTTACCCAGGTTATATTCGCACCGAAATCAACGAAGGTTCTAAGCCATTACCATTTGAAGTCGATACAGATACTGGTACTAAAGCAATTGTCGCAGCTATTGAAGCGGGTGTGGATGAAGCCTGTGTGCCGAGCCTACCTTGGTCTATGGTCAGTCATGCGATGAAGCACTTGCCATTACAGGTAATGAATAAACTAAGCTGATTTTCTTAAAGCAGAAAAGAAGAAGCCCACTATTATTGTAGTGGGCTTCTTCTATTTGCTCTGAAATAGCAGGGCAAGTATTACAACGTTTGAGGATTATTTGACATATGCTGTTCACGCAGCTTTTGACGCAGTACTTTACCAACATTACTCTTTGGTAATTCACTGACAAACTCAATATGACGTGGACATTTATAACCAGTCAAATTGTCCAGCGCAAATTCTTTGATGACTTCTTTAGTGACATTGTTATCGGCAGGTACGATATAAATTTTAACCGCTTCACCTTGGTGGTCATCAGGAATACCAATTACTGCGCAATCTACGATACCATCACAATCGAGCATGACAGATTCGATTTCATTAGGGAATACATTGAATCCTGAAACCAAGATCATATCTTTTTTACGATCTAGTAGGGTGATATAGCCTTTTTCATCCATACTGATGATATCACCTGTACGGAAGTAGCCGTCGCTTGTGAAATCATTGGTATTGTCTTTATTAAAGTAACCAGACGTAATATTAGGGCCTTTAATACACATTTCGCCTGCTTGATTTAGGCCCACACGTTTGCCACTGTCATCTACTACGATGATATCGACGCTAGGAACAGGTATGCCAATAGTACCGTTGAATTTACGATCAGTAATCACGTTAGCAGTACCTGCCGCAACACCTTCCGTCATACCCCAACCTTCAACCATAGGGCAGCCAGTTACTTCCAACCAACGTGCTGCGGTTTGCTCAGTTGCCGCCATACCACCAGCCTGAGTGATACGTAATGAACTAAAATCTAAGTTTTTAAAGTTTGGCTGGTCAAGTAACCCTTTGAATAGAGTGTTTACAGCAGGGAAGATGTGGAATGGTTGTTTTGATAACGTTTTAATAAACCCTGGCATATCGCGCGGATTAGGTACTAGGATAAAGGTATAACCTGAACGCATACCGAGCAGACTCAGCATGAAGGCAAAAATATGATATAGCGGTAATGCCATAACCATATTGATATAGACTTCATTGATGTCTGAAGTAACAGGACGATACCATGCTTCTGACTGCATAGCAGCAGCGACGACATTACGTTGTGTTAGGACAGCACCTTTAGATAACCCAGTCGTACCACCTGTATACTGCAAAATAGCTTTCTGTTGTAGGGTGGTTTTTGGCGCTTGAATCGGTAGATTCTTACCTTTCTTTAGAACTTCAGGGAACTTAGTAACGTCATACTTAGGATCGTTTAGGTTGTACTTTGGAACCAAGCGTTTGACCTGACGGATGACAGTATTGACCAAAATACCTTTTAGACCCATCATATCGCCCATTTTTGACAGCACGATACGTTTGATATTGGTTTCTTCAATGACTTGCTCTAAGGCTTGAGCAAAGTTGTCAACAACAAAAATAACCTGAGCGCCCGAGTCGTTCAATTGATGACGCAACTCGCGACCCGTATATAGTGGGTTTACTGGAGTGCAAACATAACCTGCACGTAGAATACCAATCATAGTTGGTAGATATTGGGGAACGTTTGGCATCATAAGAGCTACTACACTGCCTTTAGGTAGGCCTTGTGCTTGTAACCATGCTGCTACTGCAAGTGAGGCTGTATCAACGTCGCCATAAGTATGTGTAACACCCATACAGATAGTCATCGGATGCATACGAAAGCGGTTAAAACACTCTTCATATAACTCTATGAGGCTTTCATATTGATCAGGATTAATCGTCTTGGGTACGTTTTCTGGATATTGAGCAAGCCAAGGTTTATCTACTGTCATGATTAGTGTCCTTAAATATTGAAATAAGTTAAGGCTCTATAAAAAAGTAGTCACGTCCATGTCAACAATTCAAGTTGCTGCTCCATTAGCAAGAAATTGTTGAGTGCTATCCTATGTATTCACATACTGCTAAAATATGGGGCCTATATAAAGTTTGATTTAACCACAAAGCGTAAACATCTAAGTAGATTAAAAAGCCGATTACTATTTTTGATAATGAAAATGACCACTTGTAAAATAATATTAATCAATTGGCCTTAATTAAAAGTACTATAATATTAAAATAACAGAAAGTATAGTGACACATTTTGGCGATACATTAACATAACTACAACTAGGTCTGTTATTCTTATACAAGAACTTGATAGTTTATAATTAAATTTGATAAATAAAAGAATATATGTTGTAGGATACAGTTATTGAGCAATTGGTTCATAAAAATAAATCACTGTCTTATCAAATAATTATCATTACCTGTATTAAGAAAACCAGAATAATTAATTTTATGAATATAATAACGAGAGTTTTAGAAGAGTATTCTCAAATATAAATAATTAAGAATAAATATGCTAAAGAGCATCCTACATTAAATGTAAGGTGCTCTTTAGTAAAAGTAAAATTAAATTTTTGAAAAGTTAAAATTTAAGGTTGTTTTATCTTTGTGGGTAATCTGCATTATGCTTTTCACGTAATTTTTGACGCAGTACTTTACCGACATTACTTTTTGGTAGGTCACTCACAAACTCGATGTGGCGTGGACACTTATAACCCGTTAGATTATCTAAGGCAAAGTCTGTAATCACTTCTTTGGTAACATTATTGTCTTCAGGTACTACGTATATTTTGACCGCTTCACCTTGATGATCGTCAGGAATACCAATTACTGCGCAGTCAAGAATACCATCACAGTCAAGCATCACAGACTCAATTTCGTTCGGGAATACATTAAATCCTGAAACCAAAATCATATCTTTTTTACGATCGAGCAGTTTAATATAACCCTTGTCATCCATGCTGACGATATCACCAGTACGAAAATAACCATCACTAGTAAAATCAGCACTACTGTCTCTATTCAGATATCCAGAGGTTACGTTAGGGCCTTTAATACATAGCTCACCCCCTTCGTTTAAACCTACATGCTTGCCATCTTCATCAATAATGATGACATCGACACCAGGGGCTGGTACACCGATAGTACCGTTAAACTCACGATTGGTAATAACGTTGGCGGTACCGACTGCAACGCCTTCTGTCATACCCCAACCTTCGATCATCGCGCAGCCAGTCACTTCTAACCATCGATTCGCAGTTTGCTCAGTAGCCGCCATACCACCAGCTTGTGAGATACGCAAAGAGCTAAAGTCCAAATCTTTAAAGTTTGGATTATCGAGCAGCCCCTTAAAGAGGGTATTAACTGCAGGGAAAATATGGAACGGTTGTTTTGACAAGGTTTTGACGAATCCTGGAATATCGCGAGGATTGGGTATCAATATAAAAGTATAACCTGAACGCATACCAAGTAAACTCAACATGAATGCGAAGATATGATACAACGGCAGTGCCATTACCATATTGATATATACTTCATTAATTTCTGATGTGATAGGGCGGGTCCATGCTTCTGATTGCATCGCTGCTGCTACGATATTACGCTGCGATAAAATAGCGCCTTTCGAAAGTCCTGTGGTACCACCTGTATATTGCAAAAATGCTTTTTGGTCCAGAGACATGGTTGGTTGTTGAAAAGGTAAGTTTTTACCTTTTTTTAGCACGTCAGGGAATTTAGTGACATGGTATTTGGGGTCATTGAGATTATACTTGGGTACTAAGCGTTTGACCTGACGAATAATCGTATTGACCAAAATACCTTTCAAACCCATCATATCGCCCATTTTCGATAGGATCACACGTTTGATAGCCGTTTCTTCAATGACTTGCTCAAGCGCTTGGGCAAAGTTATCGACCACAAAGATCGCTTGAGCACCAGAATCGTTAAGCTGATGGCGTAATTCTCGGCCAGTATATAGAGGGTTAACAGGGGTACAAACGTAGCCTGCACGCAAAATGCCAATCATGGTTGGTAGATACTGCGGAACGTTTGGCATCATCAAAGCGACGACACTACCTTTTGGCAAGCCTTGGTTCTGTAGCCAAGCAGCGACTGCCATTGAAGCGTTATCAATATCACCATAAGTATGAGTCACTCCCATACAAATGCTCATCGGATGTCCACGGAAGCGATCGAAGCATTCTTCGTACAGCTCCATGATGCTGCTATATCTATCGGGGTCAATAGTTTTTGGCACACCTGCGGGATATTGAGAAAGCCAGGGTTTGTTCGGCATCATGGTTAGCATCCTTGCAATTTAATATAAGTTGAGGTTGTGTAAGAGAGCAGTCATTAATCTATCAGTAGTACAAACCGATACTTATCTAAGCAGTATGTACGATATTTAATAGCATCCTTGTCCATTGATTAACTATTACCTCTTTTTATTGCAAGTATAGTGTCTTACTTAACGATGCTTAATATGAAAGCTAAGTAAAACAAATAGATAGAAAGTATAACCGCGAAATAATATTCGGTATAGAATAACAATCTACTACTTGCAACCAAAGTATCAATAAAACGATACACTTGAGCAATACATTAGCATGAATTTAGTCTAAAACAATAACAGTAAGCGATACTGATCAGTACATATATTAACTTATAAGAATATATTAACTTTGTTGGCTGACAAAAGAAGGATTAGATAATTAACATTGATGAGCTAACAAAAAACGCAGGAATGTAGATGCTAAGACTATTGCGGTAAAATGAATTGATCTTTTTTATTAAAGAAACGTCGATAGATAAGTAAGGCACTGATTGTGCAGCCAAGCGTGCTGCTGACACATATCAGGAACATAGTGACTATTTGATAGCGTACGGCTTGAGTAGGATCGGCGCCCGCTAGGATTTGACCCGTCATCATGCCTGGTAAACTAACAATACCGACGACTAGCATAGAGTTCAGAGTTGGAGTCATGCCATTAGTGATAGCTGCCTTTATCTGCTCGTGGACGGCTTCGAATGGCTTAGCAGATAGACTGAGCATCATCTCGATACGTCCAGATTGCTCATGAAAGGATTCAATCAATTGATTGCTCGTCAACGAAATGGCAGTCAGAGAGTTACCTAATATCAGACCCAATATAGGAATAATGAATTGCGGTGTATACCAAGGCTGCACATTCAAAATCGCTATAATCGCAATCGCCGTTACTAGTATTGCTGAGATACCGACTGCCAATAACGTATCTGTTAATAAGCCTTTATAGCTGCGTTTAACGCGATTTTTGGCGGCACTTCCTGCAATTAAAGTCATGACCGTTAAGATAAGTAGCACTTCATACCATTGTTCACGTGCAAAAATCCATGCCAGTATCAGCCCAATAAAGCTAAGCTGTATAATCGTACGAAGTGCCGCTATTAAAAGTGTCTTGCTTAGTTTTAAACGTAAGCGCCAAGAGATGAGTAATACAATGATAATTAAACTACTGGCAAGAGCGATATCACTATAAGTGAGAAATATTTGCATATCATTCGTACCACTCGTATGAGCTTATTTAGGAAGTAATTATGGTAATAATATATGGTGAGGGTTGAAGTTATTAACGTGCTAAATTGTCCGAGCAGCTATATGAAGACTTACTCATTTGATTAAACATTCTTGTATAAAAGTTCTTCAAGAGTCTACGGTGAGTACACTTGCTTGCATATGCCAGTGTCTATTTGCCAAAGGCATAATATCTTTTGTGTCGTGAGTCACCCATAGGAGTGTACGCTGTGCATCTGCGTGCAACCAGTTGATGAGTAAGTTGACTAGCTGTGCTGAAGTATCAATGTCCAAAGCAGCCGTTGGTTCATCTAGCAATAGAACTTGTGGACTGAGTTGCAGTAGACGCAATGTATTGACCAGCTGGCGCTCGCCACCAGATAAGTGCTTGGCGTCTTGTTGCAAAAAATCTGCACTTCTATCTAAGTGTTCAAGCTGAGCAACATGCCAGTCTCTATCAAAAGTCTGCGGCTGGTGAGCATGCAATTGATAAGGCATTTGTAAATTTTCAAGGACACTGCCGTCTAACAACTGTGGGTGCTGAGCGAGTAGGGCAACTTGCTGGCGCCACCGTATAGGTGCAGTCTCATGAATATCGTGATAAACATTACTTGACGTGTCATCGTGCAAACGCACAGTACCGCTGTTCATTGGCAATAATCCTGCCAATACTCGCAGCAATACTGATTTACCGCTACCAGACGCTCCTGTCAAAACAGTGACCTGCCCTGACAATAGCGTACCGCTCGCACCGCTTATTAGCGTTCGATCATGAATTGATAGCTCTTTATCCAGTGAAGCGTTTGCGGTTAGCTTGCTTGTCCATTTTTGATAAATGCTAGACGGCTTATAGATCTTATTCGAGGCTTCTTTGCTATCTTTAATGCTATGAGTACGTATCGTCCGTTGGCTATGTACCCATAGATCATCAAATTCAAACAATACTCTATCCGTATCTATGCTCATAGCGTTCTACTGCTGACCATTTACTTGCTCGTCGATAGCCTGTTCGATCGTAACGCGCAGTTTTTTTGGTACACGAATAGGACGCATTGGTGGGGTTGTCGCTGCAGTATCTGGTTTATCGCTGCCTATTTCATCATTACTCATTGGCTCTGGTTTGACGAGATTTTGTACGCAGGCAATGACGATTTTGGTACTGCTTAGTAGCTGGCTATCATCTGTTTCGGTAGTACTATGATTTGGTAGATTGCGATATATACTTTGATAAAATATGATGCTGGCAGGTTTTAGCTCTACTTTATCAATACGTACACTAATTACCTCATCTAATAGAATGGCTCTTTTGTATTGCAAGTCTGCCTGACTCACGACAAAATGCTGTACTTCACCACTGTCAGTCTGCAAAAAATATCCATTTAAGCCCAGCTCAGTAAACCAGTCGCGTCGGCAGTTTTCAAAAAACACCAAATGATTGGCGTGATAGACTATACCGCCAGCATCAGTATGGTTAATATAGACGTTATAATCTTTAGCAAATAGTGGTTTGGTATCATCATTCATGGCTGATGTCGTATTTTTTTGCTTAATTGTTGTCATAGCGATGCTCGATATTTTTAATAAGTATTGTTGAATAAAAGTGTTTCAGATAGACCAATAATAGATAGTGCTTATAATAGAGTTACTCTAGCTCAAGATATCAGGCCATGCAACCGCTAGAACCGCTTACATTTGTTATCATAGTCGTTTATATTTCACCCATTTATAGAGCGCTATATTCTAACCAATAAGTATAGGACAGTTTATGACCCGTTTTGTCAGTTTTAACATCAATGGTATCCGTGCACGTCAGCATCAGCTCGAGGCGGTGCGCGAGGTAATCGATCCTGATGTCATGGGCCTACAAGAAACCAAGGTTCATGATGATCAATTTCCGCTTAGCGATATAGAAAGCCTAGGCTACCACGTCGAGTATTTTGGACAAAAAGGTCATTACGGCGTTGCACTATTATCTAAAGCTGCACCTGTATTTGTACAAAAAGGCTTCCCTGGCGAAGATGAAGAAGCCCAAAAGCGCTTTATCCATGCACGTTATGAGTTTGAAGGTCGTGAAGTGGATGTGCTCAATGGTTACTTTCCGCAAGGAGAGAGCCAAGATCACCCGACCAAATTTCCAATGAAGCGCGCTTATTATGCCAATTTGATGGCTTATATTGATACGCTAAAAGCGGAAGGTCGTTCGATTATCGTCATGGGTGATATGAATATTGCACCAGAAGATATCGATATTGGTATTGGTGAAGTTAATGCTAAGCGTTGGTTGAAAAATAGAAAAACCTCATTTCTGCCAGAAGAGCGCGAATGGTATTCAGCATTGATGTCACGTGAGCTGACAGATACTTACCGTCTGCATTATCCAGAGAGCGCCGAGTTATACAGCTGGTTTGATTATCGCAGTCGCGGCTTCAATGATGAACCTAAGCGCGGGTTACGTATTGATCATATTCTATGTACCTCAGACTTAATCGATAAATGTATCAATGCTGGTATCAGTTATGAGCTACGTGCTATGGAAAAACCGTCTGACCATGCACCGATTTGGTCAGCATTTGACCTAAAGAAACCGTGATACTTATATACCGTGATACCTATATATAGTCAATCTCATGTCAATTAGATACGATTCTGAGTTCGCTAATTCTGTTGGTTGTAGTCCTGCAGCTAGTTCTTCTTGTATCTGAACTGTCTTGAACTGACTATAGTATTTATCACTTCGTATTCCGTAAATAACGATAAAAATTGAGAAATAAGGATTTTATTATGGCTGTTGGAAATGTATCAGTACCTGACGTTATCTATCCTATCGATGGTATCAAACTCAGTGCCACAGCGGCAGGCGTTCGCTACAAAGACCGCGATGATCTAGTAGTTATCGAAATATCGGATAAGGCCACTACTGCAGTTGTAACCACTAAAAACACCTTTTGTGCCGCGCCAGTGCGAGTATTGCGTGAGCACTTTGCTAAGGTTAGTCCGCGCTATTTAGTCACTAATACTGGTAACGCAAATGCAGGTACGGGCGCTGATGGCAAGCGCCGCGCTATTGATATCTGTACAGCGTTGGCTGAAAAGGCCGGTGTAGATACCAATACGATATTGCCATTCTCTACCGGCGTGATTGGTGAGCCGCTAAATAGTCATGCGGTCATCGCAGGTCTGGATAATGCATTGGCTAACCTAGCGTCTGATAGCTGGCTAGCCGCTGCTAATGGCATTCGCACAACAGATACCATTCCTAAATTGGCCAGCCAAAAAATTGATGTAGCAGGTATTAGCTATCATGTTACTGGTATGTCTAAAGGCTCAGGAATGATACGCCCGAATATGGCAACTATGCTAGGCTATGTGGCGACAGATGCTAATATCGCTGCTGACGTATTGCAAGAAATGCTAAGCGCTATCAATGAACAGTCTTTTAACCGTATCACTGTCGATGGCGATACCTCAACCAATGATTGTTGTGTGTTGATTGCAACAGGTGCTGCTAGCTCAGAGGTGATTGATAGCCCAGAGCATCCACATTATCAACCTGTATTTGATGCATTGGCTGATGTGTTTGTCCGTCTGGCACAACTGATTGTACGTGATGGAGAAGGCGCTACTAAATTTATGACGGTCAAAGTGACTGGCGGTCAAACCACGCAAGAATGCTGCGATGTGGCTTATGCAGTCGCACATTCACCCTTAGTAAAAACGGCATTCTTTGCCAGTGATGCTAACTGGGGACGCATATTAGCAGCAGTGGGCTATGCTGGTATCGAAGATCTAGACACAGAGCAAGTCGATGTGTATCTAGACGAAGTAATGATTTGCCAGAATGGCGGTGTTGCACCTGACTATACAGAAGAGGCGGGCAAAACAGTCATGAGCCGATCTGAGATTACCATTCATATCGACCTTGCACGTGGTGATGCTAGCGATACCGTATATACCTGCGACTTGTCATACGATTATGTCAAAATAAACGCTGATTATCGTAGCTAGTCATTCTTAACAAAGCAGAATTTGCATAGTTGTATCAAAGCCAGAACAAATATTGTTCTGGCTTTTTAATGTCAAACCTCTGCTCAGTAGCAAATAACTCTGCTATTCAATACGCTTCATTAACATCAGTTGCAAAAGCTGACGTTACTTTACAAAGCAGTCATAGAGGGTAGGACGACTAGCGACCTATACTGGTTTCAGTAAAAAGCAAACAACCTTATTAGCTTGTAGCAAAGCAAGATAAGGTGTTCAATATAATAAGTTTATGTAAGTAACAATGAATAACTAAGCTATCAATAAAGAACCAATAACAATTATCTGAGGATTGAATAATGAAGAAATTAGCACTTGCAGCATTGATGACAACTTTTGCTCTTTCTGGTTGCTCTACGATGGGTATGGACAATGAGCGCACGATGGTTGTTGAAGGACAACCTATGAATGTAAAAGTAGTAAACATCCCAAGTTTTGAAGTAGAAATCGCACCGCGTAAAGCAGTATGTGACCTGACTGCTACTGATGGCAGCATGGTTGAATCACAGTGCTTGCAGTATCGCCAGACCTATCAGAAAAACTACACTACGCTAAACGGTAATATTCAAGGCTTTACCTATGAGCCGAACTATCGTTATGTCCTAGATGTACGTCAAGAAGCAGTAAAAGCAGAAGGCTCAAATGTCGTGCAGCCAGTTTGGATTCTAAACGAAGTGGTATCAAAAACTGCTGAATAATATTGATAGCAATATATAGACGATAAAGCAGTTATACATGACAAAAAGGCCTCTAATTTGTTAGAGGCCTTTTTACGTATTTATTATTAGTAAATTATTTCTCGAGAAGTCAAGTTAGCACTGACTGTAGTTGACACTGACGCCGCGCGTTGCTGTAGGGATTCTATTGTCAGCATAAACTGCCAGGCCGCCTCGTGCTGTTTCTTTATATTTATCAGACATATCGGCACCTGTTTGTTTCATCGTCTCTATCGCTTTGTCTAAAGAGACGAAGTGCTGACCATTACCTCTACAGGCTAGGCGCGCCGCATTGATTGCTTTAACTGCACCCATCGCATTACGCTCGATACAAGGCACTTGTACCAAGCCGCCAATAGGATCACAAGTAAGGCCTAGATTATGCTCAATGCCAATCTCAGCTGCATTTAAACATTTGGCTGGCGTGCCATTCATGATTTCTGCCAGTGCAGAGCCTGCCATTGCACACGCAGAACCAACTTCACCTTGGCAACCGACTTCAGCACCAGAGATTGAAGCATTTTGTTTGATAAGGCTACCGATAGCAGTGGCGTTTAGCAAAAAATTACGAACACCATCTTGGCTGTAGTTGGGCAAAAAATCACGATAGTAGTGCAGTACGGCAGGAATAATACCTGCTGCGCCATTGGTTGGAGCCGTGACTACTTTGCCGCCATTGGCGTTTTCTTCATTGACGGCGAGCGCGTACAAATCGACCCAGTCCATAGCTGCTAATTTATCAGTCTTGGTGATAGGTTGGTCTTTTTCCGCACACAACTGCGTATGCAAATCTTGAGCACGGCGTTTAACATCTAATCCGCCCGGCAAGATGCCGCCATTTTCACAGCCTTGTTTGACACAGTCTTGCATCACTTCCCAAATGCTATCTAAGTAAGCAAATACTTCTTCTTTGGCATGAAAGTGACATTCGTTTGCCAGTACCAATTCGCTGATACTCAAGTCATGCTCACGACATTGCTCTAGTAGCTCTGCTGCGTTATTGAACGGGTAGGGAACTCTATCGATGGTCGGGCTGGCATGATCTTCGTCTGGGTTAGTTGCATCTTCTTCATTAATGACAAAACCGCCACCGACTGAATAATAAGTCTGCTGATAGCGAACACCTTCAGTTGAGATGGCGCGTAGCGTCAATGCATTAGGGTGATAAGGCAGCACAGTATCGTCATACCAGTAGATTTCTTGCTCTGTATCAAAAGCAATCGTATGCGTGCCTGATACATTGAGAATCTTGTCAGAGAAAATAGGAGATAGGTAGCTACTGGTCATGCGTGTGTCTATCGTGCTAGGCGTATGTCCAAGCAGTCCTAACAAGATAGCGGTATCTGTTGCATGGCCTTTTCCGGTCGCCGCCAAAGAACCATATAGTTCAATTTCAATGGTCTTAACCGCAGTCAGTTCCATCTGCTCAGTTAGCGAGGTCAAAAATAAGTTTGCAGCGACCATCGGTCCGACTGTATGCGAACTGGATGGGCCGATGCCGATTTTAAATAAATCAAAAACACTGATCATAATAAGTCACCAAAAATTTTAAGCGCTTTAGCCTATTTTATCTATGGCATCGGGCGCTTTTGTGAAAAATATAATAGACAGCCATCGCTCCTAGTCACCATTGATAGGTGGGCGCGAGACACTATTTATGAAGGTTATAAGGTAAATGAGCACTGAGGGCAGTTGAATAATAACTTTTATTTATTTTGAAACTCCGTTATCATGCTCGCAGTCAACAACTATGTAACATCCTGTAAGTTGGTTATCATCGTAAAATAAGACGGATTAAAAAAGACTGAGTTTTTCAGTCAGACATATCCGTATTCATGCATCTAGCAAGATATGGCTATCATACCAAATAATACTTTTGGTTTGTCATATTACAACATAAATGAATGAATTGGGATGACATATTATAGATAGAAAGACTTAACGTTCTGCTATTTATACAAGCCCTTAGAAATATGTCCATTTATTAATATACTTATTTTATCAGTTATTCAAGGGCGTATTGAACATTCACAAATAGTCTCTGTCAGTGCCATGGCCGAATATTCAACACGCCCCAGCCTATTACTTTAGCTTAGCTCACATAGGACAAGCGCGCATGCCATCTCAAAAAGACCCTTCATCAGCGTCAGACAATAGCGCTCAAGATCTATCGACTCAAAATGCCTTGGAGTCTGCAGGCATTGATTCAGCCGCTATCAATTACCCGCACAATCCAGATTTTGAAAATGGCCGTTGGTTCCCGACGTGGCGTCCTTATAAGGGCGACTTGGATCGTGATCCAGTCGGTATCAACGACTATCTACCTCCGTCAAAAAGCGTATTGCTCGGTATACAGCATACATTTGCGATGTTTGGTGCAACCGTGCTTGCACCTTTATTGATGGGGTTCGATCCTAACTTAGCTATCTTGATGTCTGGTATCTGTACGGTAATGTTCTTTATGATTACCGGTGGGCGCATGCCGAGCTACTTGGGATCAAGCTTTGCTTTTATCGGTCCAGTCATCGCGGTGACCGCTTATGCAGGCGCAGGGTTCAATGATAATCTAAATGTTGCGCTAGGCGGTATTATGGCCTGCGGTATCATTTATGCATTGATTGGTCTGCTAGTGATGAAGACAGGTACAGGTTGGATTGAGCGTTTGATGCCGCCTATCGTGACGGGTGCGATTGTCATGATTATCGGTCTTAACTTGGCGCCAGTGACCATTCAAGGCGTGTCTGCCAATCAGTTTGATGCTTGGATGGCTACCTTGACCGTATTGCTCATTAGTGGTGTGGCAGTATTTACTCGCGGTATGTTGCGTCGTCTGTTGCTACTCGTCGGTCTGGTTCTGTCGTACGTTGCTTATTTTGTCATGACCAATATTTTAGGATTTGGTACAGCGATTGATTTTAGTACAGTAGCTGCCGCTTCATGGTTTGGACTACCAAGCATTCATACGCCGCGCTTTGAGATGAGCGCTATTATCCTAATTGCACCTGTGGCCTTTATTTTGGTGGCTGAAAACCTAGGGCATTTTAAGGCAGTAGAGGGTATGACCAAGGCTCGTGTAACCCCTTATATGGGCCGAGCATTTTTGGCGGACGGTTTAGCCACGACTTTTTCAGCAGGATTTGGTGGTACAGGTGTTACTACTTATGCTGAAAATATCGGTGTCATGGCGGTTACCAAAGTGTATAGCACGACGATATTTGTCGTAGCAGGATTGGTTGCTATCATATTGGGACTCTCACCAAAGTTTGGTGCGATCATTCAGACCATCCCAGCGGCTTTATTGGGCGGTGCTTCTATTGTTGTTTTCGGTCTTATCACGGTTGCTGGGATAAAAATCTGGATCGATAGCCATATTGATTTTAGTAAAAACAGCAACCTAATCATCGCGGCAGTGACGGTCATTATGGGTACTGGTAATTTTAGCTTGCACTTAGGCGGCTTTGATTTAGGCGGTATCGGTACTGCTACTTTAGCTGCTATCGTGTTAAATGCTTTGTTTAATCAAAGCTCTGAAGCGAAATAAGTAATGCTTATGAGATTGAAGTTTGAGTCTGTCAAATAAAGATGGTCAAAGCATATCTCATCTAATAAAAAGCGCCCATGCTATCGATAGCATGGGCGCTTTTTTGTATGGCAGTGTTGAGCAATAGTAGTAGCAAACGACAGTGTCGGAACTATTTATAATCTCGCTTATAAAACCTCGAAAAAAATCGATAGCGGCGAAGGGCGCGTGGTTTTGGTTTTAATGAGCCTAAGTAAATAGCAAACATCGTTAGTAATGCGCCACTCCACTGCAAAGTATTAATCGGCTTGTCCAGCCAGCTATAGTCAATGACAAGGGCTGCAATAGGCTCAGTCAACAATAGCAGCCCAGTCAGTGCCAACGAAAGCTTAGGAATAGAGTAGGCAATCAATCCCCATGCCAAGCATTGCATTACCGTACCATAGATAAGTACCCAACCAATCTCAGACCATGTATTGGGCAGGATATTACCTGTGTCAAATACAAACATCGGTATAATCATGGCTAAGACGCCACCGATACTGATTAGCTGCATTAGCATAAATATAGGTGTCGGTTCAGTGTCATGCGTTTTGCGGATAAATGTCATTGATGCCGCTAGCATGGCACCCGATACAATACCAGTGACAAAGCCCCAAGTCGCCGCGTTGTTATGTGCAAATTCAGGGCTACCTATCATTGCCACGCCTATCATGGCTAAAAACAAACTAATAAGCTGTACGATAGACTGACGCTCATTGAAATACATAAAACCAATCGCAGCCAAGAAAAATATTTGCAGACTATTAAGCAGCGTCGAAATACCAGGCCCAACCGCATAAATACTCTCATGCCACAGCGCCAAATCTAATCCTAGAAATGCCCCCGATAGTAGCGCATAAAAAATAGCGCGTCTTGATTTGGGCATACGTTGGCCCATTATCTTAGCCAATACCGCAAATACAATACCAGAAACAGCCAATCGCCAAAACGACATGGCCCAACCACCAATATCGACGTGAGCGACAATTAAGCTGCCCAATCCAAAAATGATACAACCAATGACTAAGCCAATAGGTGCAGATCGCGTTGAAGCAATAGCCATAATTTGTCCTTATAACAGTATTTGAATAACAGCACTCTTATTATCATGGCTTTATGTCAGAACTTATGTTGACATAAAGCCATATTGTCGTGGTTTTAAACGCAAAATGAAATGGCAAAACCACAATTTATTATGCTGAATACAGATAATATCGCTATGCAGAAAATTATTGGGCACGTTAGAAGCAAATAAATGACCAAAGTATTTGATATAGCTGCGTTTTTAAAAATAGACTTATGACAGTTGGGTAATAGTACTTATATCAAAATATTTGTATCAAGGCGACGATTCGTAGGAGTATGAAAGCGCATAATGTATATAAGTGATATTTCTGTACGGAGGATATGTGTGTAGCACTTTAAGCGACATTATTGCTGCAACACATGTATAGTAGATTGACGATATAATGTACTTAACGTCTGATTGGTTATATCAAACAATCTATATTATTTGTCTAGGTTTATTTATGCTTCAACGATTGCTATCAAAAAAACAGCCACATACATTGTCTGGCTTGCTACCAAAAATATCGCAATACAGTGTCGTCGTAACGATGCTATCTAGCGCATTGTTTTTGATGCCTAGCGCACACGCCGCCAGTTGTAAAATCCCAAAAAGTTATTATAAAAACGTCTCCTGCACGGCTAGTAGCAGTTACTTTTTGGCGATCAAAGACTTTGGTGCACCAGTGGCTTTAATTGATAAAAAAGGCAAACGAGTCGTTGATTTGTCACGTTATCAAAAAGTCGATGCCGATAAACTGTCAGGCGGTCTGTTGCCTGTACTGCGCAACAGTCGCGTCGGTTATCTTAATATGCAGGGCCGTGAAGTCGTGCCTGCCATGTACGATATATTGACAGAGAGTCAAGGTTGGGCGCGCCCTGTATCGGATGGGCGTATCGTGGTAAAAAAAGAGGGTAACTATGGTGTGATTAACACAGCCAATAGTACCGTTGTCTCGTTTTCTGCAGCGATTGATGATATCGATAATTATCGTAATGGGGTGGCGCGTGTACGTAAAGGTCGTGCCACCAGTTGGGTGGATAAAAACGGTAATGCAGCGAATGATCCAAATGCCCAGAATAACACTCAGGCAGTGAATAAACCTACTTCTTCTAACGAAAAATCTAGTAAAGCATCACAGTCTGTACCAGCGCGTTTTACGACGCTTCAATCACGTCAGCAAGATGGCAAATGGGGTTTCGTCGATGACAATAATGTCACGATGATTACCTACTCATTTGATGAAGTGCGTCCGTTCTCTGAGGAATATGCTGGCGTGCGTATCGGTGAAGAGTGGGGCTTTGTCAATTTAGGCGGTGAGCTAGTGATTCCTTTTCGCTTTGCTAATAATGGTGTGAACGCTAACGATAGCTATCAGGGCAAACCATCCTTTGTATTTACAGGTGGTAAGGCGTGGATTGGCAACCTAAAGAATGGGAATAAAATGTGTATTGATAAAGAAGGGGCTGGTGTTGCTTGTGATTGATGCAATTACTAGGGCGTGTCCTCATTTTAAGAATGGTGATAAAAATGAGATAAATCGCAGTCAAACAAGGAAAATAGCGCAGATAA
>CAJXUF010000006.1 GCA_913061175.1 uncultured Psychrobacter sp. | reverse complement strand
CCAATATCGTTAATTCTGTTATATTTAAGAAAAAAGATTACTATTTAGAGCTTCAAGCTAGTTTTGAATAAGATATAAAAATTAACGAAGAAAAATATGGTTTTGCAAAGTTATAGAGTGGAAATTATATATTCACTATCAATAAAGGATTATAATATTAATTACGTTATAATTCTTTATTCTCATACTATATTTTCTCATCAAACGCTTCTAAAATATTAGTTAAAAATATTCTAAGATAGGACGATTAAACCTAACCCTTTACGTTCACCAAATAACGCCCTGTCGTCTTATTGGATAAAAGGTGATATAACTATTCAGGCGTTTGCTCAAGGATGATCTTCTCATCTGAATATTCACAGTCATTACACCTTTATTTCATCTTGATCAGGACAGACTCACACTAAGATATTATCCCTATCAGAACCTAGCGTGAGACTGTTAGGACAGCAAAAAATAAAAAATACGCCAAATATCTTGGCCTGTTTATTCTCGTAGTAAGCTTACTTAATTCTCCATACTTTGGAATTCTTGGACCCATTTTAAGTCTACTTTCTTTCTCATCGATGGATTACTGTTTTCGGTTTTGAACTTATTTAGTAAGGGATTTAGAAAGCCATCTTCTTATATACCATTAGCGATATTCCCCATAGTTGCTATTAGCGCATTTTATCTATCAATGATCGGTACGGGCGAACACATACATTTTTTGCTTAATAAAAGCAATTTGCAAACCATAGATACACTCAGCCAAGAAGCTAATGTTTATGAGATGAGTGATATGCGTCGGCAACACAAAGTGCTTAATGACCAACTTATCTCTAACGATGATAAAGATAAGACCGAAAAAGAAATAGCGACTGCTTATGCTGGAACGATTATGGCAGATAATTTAGATACAGGAAAAGTTGCTAAATTACGTACGAAGCTGGATCGCTCAGGTATCGTTCATATGGCTAGAGAAGATGGTTATCTGGTGCTAACAATGGGTGGTTTTTTGGATAATGAGTTTGGCTACTTAAAAGCACCAAATGATGATATCGAAGTTGGCTACATGATACCACCTTATGGACTTACGGTAGTATCTCTAACGGAGCTGCATGATGGTTGGTATTTCTATTATACGACGTGATCTTGTTTTCAAGTGCTGCATAAGCGTTAAAAATATCGTGAATATTTTCAAAAAAGGCAGCACCTCAAAAGAGATGCTGCCTTTTATTTATAAAACTAGCTCTTAAAAACCTAACCCTTCACGTTCACCACATAACGTCCAACCACTTTGCTAGACATAAAGCGATCTAGGTATTCTGGCGTTTGTTCTAGCGTAATCTCTTCACCATAGCTTTCAAGATTAGGCAGTTTCATATCCGTGGCGACACGTTTCCAAATGGCTTCTTTGTCAGCCAGTGGAATGTAGACCGAGTCGATACCCAATAGCGACACCGCGCGGGTGATAAAAGGTATCACTGACATCGAAAAATCAGCGCCGCTTGCTAGGCCACAACTGGTCACCGCACCGCCAGATTTGGTTTGCTTGAGTAGGTTGGGTAAGTAGTCGCCACCGATGGTATCAATAGCATTGGCCCATAGCTCACGGCCGACAGGCTTGTTACCGATTTCATTGATAGTGTCACGATGACGTACTTCGCTTGCGCCCAATGCCTTTAAATGCTCGCTTTGCTCTGGCTTACCTGAGAATGCAATCACGTCATAGCCGAGCTGCTTTAAGATAGCAATACTGATCGTACCCACGCCACCTGTTGCACCAGTGACAGCAACTGGGCCATCACTTGGTTTTGCACCCATTTTTTCTAGCTTTTGCACACTTAGCGCTGCGGTTAAGCCGCCTGTACCATAGGTCATTGCTTCTTTTAGTGTCAGCGTTTCTGGACAAGCTAGCGCCCACTCTGCGGGTATAGAGATCATTTGACCGAGACCACCATCGGTATCCATACCGAGATCATAGCCGAATACCAATACTTCTTGCCCTACAGCAAACGTGCCTGATTTATCACTGACGACCACGCCAGCGGCATCGATACCAGGGGTATGTGGGTACTGTTTGGTGATTCGTTTATTACCAGTAGCCGACATCGCATCTTTAAAGTTTAACGACGAATAATGTACTTCGATGAGCAAGTCATTCTCTGGCAAGTCACTAACGTTGCGCTCTTGAATGCTTTTTTTGAATTCACCATCGCTGGTTTCTTCAACGACTAAGGCTTTGAATGTTGTATCGTTTGACATGGTTATATCCTTATTAAATCTTATTATTTGCGCTGATTGGCTTAGCGATACTATTACAGCAGAATGGTTAAAAAAGCCCACCGTACCTTATCGCTAATACACATGGGCTTTCTTATATTTGCTAATACCGCTGGTTTTTGCCCTTATTACGAAATTAGGAGGTGAGTGTAGGAATTAAGGTTTTAAAAGAACTTTGCCTTTTTTACTTGATTGTACTTTTCCAGAGACGGCGGTTGCGATATCGTCCAAGCTATAAACGGCTTCGATCGGTAGCTTCAAATCGCCATTCGATGCGCGTTCTAGCAACTCAGTGATCAGACGTTGTTTGTTGTCTAGATCCATTTCTTGGCTGGTTTTGCTACCCCAAAATCCTTTCACAGTGGCTTGCTTAAAGATCAAGCTACCAGCGTCCAGTGCCATGGGCTTGCCTGACATGATACCGAATGAGACCAGCGTTCCTTTGCTACCCAGTAGTGATAGTAGCTCATTGCTCGACTCACCACCGACTGAATCGACGGCTGCTGTGATCTTGTCATCACCAATGATAGCGCGAACTTGGTCTTTCCAGTCGTCATCAGCTGTGACGACATTGTTTTTGATACCGAGCGAGGTCAGCTCTTCTATCGCGTCTTTACTACGCACGAGATTAATCGTATTTACACCGCGTGCTGCTGCTAGCATCGCAAGCGTTTTACCAACAGCGCCATTTGCAGCGTTATGGATAATCCATTGACCGCTATCTACTTCCAAGAATTCTAATAGCATCAAGGCAGACAACGGCATAGCAATCAGCTGGGCAGCCAACTCGTCTTCGATACTATCAGGCATGTTAAATACCATACTAGCAGGGGCGACAAAATACTCTGCCCACGTTTCATGCACACTGGCACACGCCACACGCTGACCAACACTAAAGTCTGTCACGTCATCGCCCACAGCATCGATAATACCTAGCGCTTCACTACCACCGATGGCTGGCATTTCAGGCTTATAGCCGTATTGACCACTTACGGTTAGCAAGTCATGGTTATGAATAGGGGAGAGGATGGTTTTGATACGGACTTCGTTGGCAGCTGGCTGCGGCATGGGGCTGTCGCCAACGCTCAATACGTCAGAAGGTTTGCCAAAGCTGTTATGAATAGCACTACGCATGATGATTCCTTTATTTATTTATGATTTGGTTTATTTATAAGTGTATTAAGAGTACGAATAACCGACTATAAATATCATGTTATCAAGGTCATTCAACAATGTATTTTTTCTTCTAGTAGAAACGATACCATGATAATGGTGCTTATAGGTTATCGGCTAACAAAGACACTATACTTAAAAATAGACTGGTCGTCTAGGATTCGGATACATTTGCGCTAACGGAATTTTGTTATAGAAAGCTTAGCTTACATCGGTAATATTCTTTGTGTTACGGCTCACACTGATGTAGAGCTGTTCATGTTATTTGATTTATGGGTTTCAGCAGGATTCTTTAACGAATAGGGCTTTTTAGAGAAAAACTAAAAAGAAAAATCATTGGTAACATGACTTAATGAATTACAGCGAATATCTTGATTAATCACCGTGCTACTAAAGGTCGCACTAGAACGTATCACATGAATGCTCTTCCATATGATTATCTAAATTATCAAATGTCTTACACTTAATAATAGAGTGCTATTCCAAGTAGTAGTTCGTAAGCACTATAAAATGTCAAACATATGTCAGATACAATTTATAACATAAGAGTAGCATTTTGACGAATGATGGGTTTCTCATAAAAAAACCGGTTAAGTCCTTGTAGAATTCCATAAATTAGTATGTTTTTTGTTCGTTTCTACTAACTAATAATATATGCAGATGTATGACTAAACTCATGTTCTTTCTGTAAACTGAAAAATTGTTGACATTAATAACTTTTTTTACTATTACTATTACCAATAGTTTTCTAACACGCATTATGAACAGATGGTAGTCATCTAGATAGACACTTTAAACAATCTAGATAATTATGACGATTGCAAAGTTACTGGTCAGATTAAGGCCTTTAACGACGTAAATAATGCATATGAAAACGATATATTAACTGTAAATGGATTTACTACTAGATTAGTTAATCTGATCGCCACTTGCCTGCTAGGACGCCATATGACCCGCAATTCCGTCTCCCTTCGTACTGCTGTATTTTTACCGACTTCTCTTGTACTTGCCATGTTTATGACAGGGTGTAGTGATAATGCGGCCACTAATAGTACCAACTCATCAGCCAATATTGATCCAAACGTACTAGCAGATACTCAAGAGCTGGTCATCAATAATGGAACAGAGCCTGAATCGCTTGATCCACATAAAGTGTCTGGTGTACCTGAGTCTAATATTGGTCGTCAATTATTTGAAGGGCTAACCAATACCGATGCAGACGGTAAAACCATTCCAGGAATCGCAACTGAGTGGGAGAGTCCGGATAACAAGGTATGGACTTTCAAACTACGTGATGCCAAGTGGTCAAATGGTGATCCAGTTACTGCGCAAGACTTTGTTTATAGCATGCGCCGCCTAGTCGATCCAAATACAGCGTCGCCTTATTCAAGCTATTTGGTTGATGCTAAAGTAGTTGGTGCTGATAAAATCGTTGAAGGTGCTGCAGGTATAGATACACTTGGAGTAAAGGCAATCGATGACAAAACACTGCAAGTAACTTTGTCAGAGCCAGTGCCTTATTTTCCAGATATGCTTATTCATAATTCCGTCAAACCTGTGCATCAAAAAACAATCGAAGCATTTGGTGATAAATGGACAGATCCTGCCAATATCGTCGTCAACGGCCCTTATAAAGTCAGTAAATGGCAGATTAACGATGAGCTCGTTTTGACACGTAATCCTTCCTATTATGATGATGCCAATACGACGCTGAACACCATCACGATGCTACCGATTCCTTCTAGCACCACCGATGTCGCGCGCTATCAGGCGGGTGAAGTGGATGTCACTTATAATGAGATTCCAACCGAGCAGTTTGCTTCTTTAAAAGAGAAAAATGGTGATGAGCTTAGAGTTTCACCTTATCTCTGTACCTATTATTACGAGTTCAATACCGTCAAACCTCCTTTTGATAACCCTAAAGTACGTCGTGCCTTAGCCTTATCACTAGATCGTGACACCATTGCCGATAAGGTTATTGGACAAGGCCAAACAGCGGCTTATCAGCTCACACCTATAGCAGCTAATGGCAAGGTAGAAAACAAACCAGAATGGTCAACGTGGGATAAAGAGAAGCGTATTGCTGAAGCCAAAAAACTACTAAATGAAGCTGGCTACAACGAGAGTAATCCGCTCTCCTTTGAGCTGCTTTATAACACCAATGACAATCATAAAAAGGTCGCCGTTGCTGCCACTTCGTTATGGAAACAAGCGCTCGGTTTTGTCGATGTAACCTTGACCAATAAAGAATGGAAAACCTATCTTGATACACGCCGTAACGGTAACTATCAAATCGCTCGTGCTGGTTGGTGTGCCGACTACAACGAACCTTCAGCATTTTTGAATATTGCCAAATCTGACAATAGCGGTAATTACGGTAAGTACGCCAATGCCAATTTTGATAGCTTAATGGCTCAAACGTTAAAAGCGGGCGTCACGCCTGAGCAACGTGCAAGCTTATATCAAAAAGCAGAAGCACAATTAGATCAGGACATGGGGCTACTTAATATCTATCACTATGTCAGCCCTCGTTTGGTAAAACCTTACGTCATCGGCTTTTCAACGAAAGATCCTCTAGACAACTGGCAAGGTAAAGATATCTCTATCGCCAAGCACTGATCATCAAAGAATGAAATCCAATAGTCTTATTAGCAGGCGCTATGAAAAGGAGTAATTCCGATTGATAGCGTCCGTCTGCTATGGACCAGAGAAAGTCTGAAAGTGGCGTAAATACTCAAAACGAGCATTTTGAAATCAAGCGTTGTTGTACAGGTAACCTTATAAAGAGGCATTATGCTAAAGCTTATTTTTCGGCGAATTTTAGAAGCCATTCCGACCATGTTTGTTTTGATAACCGTGTCTTTTTTTATGATGCGTTTGGCACCGGGCAGTCCTTTTACTAGTGAGCGTAGTTTGTCGCCAGCAGTATTGGCCAATATCGAAGCCAAATACAATCTCAATGATCCTATGTGGCTGCAATATGTTAATTATCTAAAGCAGCTGGCTCTAGGCGATTTTGGACCATCCTTTAAGTATAAAGACTATACGGTCAATGAATTGTTATCGCAATCCTTTCCGGTATCAATGGAACTTGGCTTGTACGCTTTTATATTAGCACTGGTGTTAGGGCTTATTCTTGGGGTGATAGCTGCGCTCAAGCAAAACTCTTGGATGGATTATATTCTGATGGCGTTTGCCATGACGGGTGTCGTGATTCCAAGCTTTGTAAAAGCCCCCTTATTGGTACTGGTGTTTGCGATTCTTTTACAGTGGCTGCCAGCTGGTGGCTGGAATGATGGAGCAGTGCGAAACCTGATACTGCCCGTTACAGCTTTAGCATTGGCTTACGTTGCTAGTATTGCACGTATCATGCGTGGCTCGATGATTGAGGTGATGAATAGTCAGTATATCCGTACGGCAAAGTCTAAAGGGTTGCCGATGCGTCGAATCGTGATGAAGCATGCGCTCAGACCAGCATTACTACCTGTGATCTCTTATCTGGGTCCTGCATTTGTCGGCATTATTACTGGCTCTATCGTAATCGAGACTATTTTTGGTTTACCGGGTATCGGGCAGTTATTTGTGAATGGTGCGCTGAATCGCGATTATGGTGTTGTGCTTAGTTTGACCATTTTGGTTGGTGTATTGACGATTGCCTTCAATGCCATCGTCGATATTTTATACGCCATTATTGATCCAAAAATTCAGTATTAATATTGGTATTAATGGCCACTTAAAGCACATCGTATAAACGCCAATTATCACTTAAAAATACATATCAAACTCTCAATTGAATGAGTACAAGGACGACTATGAGCCTGACCGTAGACCAGCCAACCGAGCTTATGGAACTGCCTATCAAAGAGATAAAAGGCCGTAGCCTTTGGCAAGATGCATGGCGCCGTTTTTATCAAAACAAAGCGGCAGTGACGAGCTTTTTTATCCTATTACTCGTCGGTATGTTTGTCATCTTTGTGCCCATGCTAGCACCTTTTGGTTATGCAGAAACCGACTGGAACTTTATGCAATCTGCGCCGTCGATTGAAAACAAGCACTACTTCGGCACTGACTCGCTCGGTCGAGATTTACTCGTGCGTACAGCAGTCGGCGGGCGAATATCTCTATTGGTGGGTATCGCTGGTGCAACGGTGGCGGTATTGGTTGGTACGGTGTATGGCGCAACGTCAGGCTATCTAGGCGGCAAAGTAGATATGATTATGATGCGCTTTTTAGAGATTCTAAGCGCCTTTCCATTTATGTTTTTTGTGATTTTGCTAGTGACAATATTTGGTCGTAACCTTATTTTAATTTTTGTCGCTATCGGCTTAGTCTCTTGGCTAGATGTCGCTCGTATCGTCCGTGGTCAAACGCTGAGTCTGAAGAGTAAAGAGTTTATCGAAGCGGCCCACGTCGGCGGGGTATCGGGTTTTAACATTATCCTGCGTCATATCGTACCCAACGTGCTTGGTGTGGTTGTGGTATATGCCTCTTTGCTAGTGCCAACGATGATTTTATTTGAGTCGTTTTTAAGCTTTTTAGGGCTTGGTGTGCAAGAGCCAATGACCAGTTGGGGTGCGCTACTCCAAGAGGGTTCACAAACCATGCAAGTTGCGCCTTGGCAAATTTTGATTCCCTCGGCTTTCTTAGTCATTACTTTATTTTGTTTTAACTTTATCGGCGATGGTCTACGTGATGCGTTTGACCCTAAAGACCGCTAGACTCAAGCTCGCTAGGAGAACAATATCATGTCAATGCAAGATAGCAATAGCGCACCTGAGAAAATAGACTCTACTGCCCGTAAAGTGGGCGCTGACTCAGTGCTCAATACCCAAGCCAATCAGGCTAAACAAGTCAGTCAAGAAAGCAGTTTATTAGCGGTCAAAGATTTATCTGTGCAATTCACGACCGAAGATGGACTTGTGACTGCAGTGAACGGTTTAAATTTTAACCTGCATGAGGGTGAGACGTTGGGCATCGTCGGTGAGTCAGGATCTGGCAAGTCGCAGACGGCGTTCGCTATCATGGGTCTGCTAGCAAAGAACGGCCGTACCAAAGGTTCCGTAAAATTTGAAGGCAATGAGCTATTGGGCTTATCGCAAAAAGCATTGAATAAAATTCGTGCTGAGCAAATCGCTATGATCTTTCAAGATCCGATGACCTCACTCAATCCATATATGAAAATAGGCGATCAGCTTGCCGAAGTGTTAATTTTACATAAAGGTATGAGTAAAAAAGACGCGTGGGCGGAGTCGATCCGTATGTTAGATGCGGTCAAGATTCCTGAGGCAAAAAAACGGATTGGTATGTATCCGCATGAGTTTTCAGGAGGTATGCGTCAACGGGTAATGATTGCGATGGCACTGCTTTGTCGTCCGAAACTACTGATTGCCGATGAGCCAACGACAGCACTTGATGTGACCGTCCAAGCACAGATTATGGTGCTGTTAAATGAGCTAAAGCGTGACTTTGGTACCACTATTATTATGATTACTCACGACTTGGGTGTGGTAGCTGGTATCTGTGATCGGGTACTCGTGATGTACGCTGGTCGTACCATGGCGTATGGGGAAACGGAAGAGATTTTCTATACGCCGACGCATCCTTATACTATTGGATTATTAAAAGCTATTCCGCGTCTTGATGATGATAAAGGTAAGCTTGAAACCATTCCTGGCAGTCCGCCCAATCTACTGAATCTACCGACTGGCTGTCCTTTTCATGAACGTTGTACGCATGCCATGGATATCTGCCGTGATGTACCACCGCCGCTTGAGTTTTTACCAAATGAGCGTCAACGTGCTTGCCATTGGCATCCTGAGATGCAGATTGATGATACAGCAGACGTTACCAAGGGCATGGCAGCCGATACTGACACTAATACTGATATCAATAACCTATCAACATTGGAGGGCTAGGACATGACATTATCCAATATAGGCATAGTCAAAGAAAGCCAAGCTCCACTACTGCAAGTGCAGGATGTGCATACGACGTTTAATATCAAACAAAAAGGGACGTACTTTTGGCAAAAGCCTGATACTTTAAAGGCTGTCAATGGTGTCTCGTTTGAGCTATTCGCTGGCGAGACTTTAGGCGTGGTAGGTGAGTCGGGCTGCGGTAAATCGACGCTGGCAAGAACGATTATCGGCTTAGTGAGAGCCAATGCTGGCAGCATAAAGTTTGGTAATGAAGAGATAGTAGGCACCTCTAAGAAAACCATGAGAATAAAGCGCAAAGACATTCAAATGATATTCCAAGATCCGCTAGCGTCGCTTAACCCACGCATGACGGTAGGCGATATCATCGCAGAACCACTGCGTACCTACTATCCAGAAATGAAAAAATCTGACGTACAAGATGAAGTACGTACAATGATGAAAAAGGTTGGGCTACTGTCTAATCAGATTAACCGCTATCCGCATGAGTTTTCTGGTGGTCAGTGTCAGCGTATTGGAATTGCTCGCGCCCTAATACTAAAGCCTAAAATCATCATCTGTGATGAGCCAGTATCGGCTCTTGATGTCTCGATTCAAGCGCAAGTCATTAACTTGTTGCAAGACATACAGCAAGAGATGGGGTTGGCGCTTATCTTTATCGCCCATGATCTATCAGTGATTAAACATATCGCGGATAGAGTGCTTGTTATGTATTTAGGACATGCCGTCGAGCTAGGTATAAACGAAGCTGTATATGGAAATCCGACGCATCCCTATACACAAGCACTGATGTCAGCGGTGCCATTACCTGATCCTATTGCCGAACGTAATAAGGTCATTCAGTTACTAGAAGGTGACTTGCCAAGTCCGATTAATCCACCATCAGGCTGCGTATTCCGTACTCGCTGTCCAATAGCGGATAGCGAGTGTGCCCAAATCGAACCTGTGTTAGAAGGTACTCTGGACCATAGAGTGGCTTGTTTGAAGAATAAGGTTGAGCTTTAATTAATCTACATCCATGATGCTATCGGTATAAAGAACACTAGTATAGATAATTCATCAGCGTAGTCAGAGATGTCCACTATGTAGTGATTTTAGCTGCGGTAGGACATATTTCAATAAAACTCTATTCTACTAAGTACATGCTCTTGTACTAGATAGGCACAGATATATGCGCTTGGCCACGCAAACATAAAGGCCAGTCCCCACGAATGCATCAACTCCATAAAAAATCCGTCGATAAAGCCTTGTTTGACCACTAACAGGGCTGTTGAGATAATCAGTGACATCATCATCGCCATCAGACCTGTAAAGATAAGGCGATAATATTTGCGGCGCGTACGTATTCTGATAGTGGGGAAGTTGGCCATAGTATTCGGTTGTCCTACATAGTGTTAGCTACGCCCAGCCTATGATGCGGGCATACATTGTAAATATAATAGTCAGATAACGAGCAGTCACGATAGATAGGGTGTGTGTACTACCAGTGTTCATCATACTCTGTGAAATAGAGCGGGTAAAATCGTTATTATTAATGGTAGGGTTTGCGATATGTTATTAATATGATTATTGTCTTTAAGGCAGCGTTTTAAAGCTTTTTGAAGAGATCATTTCTAAAACGAATATCTCTAAAAACAGCACGTTCTCAACAGTCGATTTTGCTACGATAACTTACTATAACTAAGACCAAAAACAAATAGGAGTATAGTATGGCAGTTCAAGAACAAAGAGATTCTCAACAAAAAACATTAGGAATCATCGGTGGTATGAGCTGGGAGAGTACCGAGAGCTATTATCGTCTGATTAATGAAGGTGTCAAGCATCAGCTTGGCGGACTACATTCCGCAGACTTATTGATTCATAGTGTGGATTTTGCGTTGATCAATACGTTACAGGAGCAAGGCAAATGGGACGAGCTAGGTGTGATAATGGCTAGCAGTGCTCAGCGTCTACAAGCAGCTGGCGTACAAGGAATCATGATTGCCTCTAACACGATGCATAAACTGGTAGATGACGTGCGCTCCGCCACAGACTTGCCATTGACTCATATCGCTGATGCGACTACTGATGCTATCAAAAAACAAAATCTTACTAAAATAGCCTTACTTGGTACTCAGTTTACGATGACTCAAGATTTTTATAAGCAGCGTCTGATTGATGCGGGTTTACAAGTATTGATACCAGAAGATGAGGCGAGAGCAGAAGTACATCACATTATTAAAAAAGAGCTGTGCGTCGGTGAATTTAAAGACAGCTCACGAGAGTATTATCGTCAAGTGATTAAAGATTTGGCAGCGAAAGGGGCAGAGGGTGTGATCTTGGGCTGCACAGAGATTGGTTTACTTATTAAACAGGCTGACAGCCCCATACCTGTATTTGATACCACAGCTATTCATGCAGCTGCGGCGGTAGATTTTTTATTAGAGTAGTGCGGACTGATAAAAATATTTAAGCCTATAACGTTTTTACCAGTCGCTCAAGCAATTCAAGCGTGCTCTCTTGTTTGACCAAAGTTACCCCTTGTCCTGCCCATAAAGATTGATGTTCTGCATCCATATTCTGAGACGCATGAGCTCGCATAGATTTGGACATGGCATTTAATTGTGGGTAGGGCGGTAGCTTATCTGCACTCTCAAATTGAGCAAAATCACGCAGATAATCGTTTAATAAACCACGAGCGAGCTTACCTGAAAACAATCGAGTTAATCGCGTTTCTGAGCTGCGTCTGCTGTGACTGGCATCAAGTAAGGCTTGTGTATAAGTATCATTGATACCACATTGGTCAGTGGTCAAAAACGCCGTCCCCATTTGTGCAAGCTCAGCACCTGCCGCTTGTACTGCCTTTATATCCTGTCCCGTCATAATGCCACCTGCTGCAATCAAAGGAATATCAGTACAGGCGCGGGTCTGGCCAATCAGCGTCAATAAACCTAATGGATCGCTTTCACTTTGCAGTAACCAACCACCGCGATGTCCGCCTGCTTCGACTCCTTGTACACATACCGCATCTGCGCCAATATCTGCCCATGCTGTCGCTTCTAATGGATGATTAGCGGTACCGATGACGCGCGTGCCGAGACTTTGCAGACGCTGAACTTGCTCAGCACTGATAATGCCAAAGGTAAAACTGGCAACAGGAACGGGATTGTCATAGAGCACTTGTAGCTGCTCTGCGAAGCTCTGCGCTGGGCGTTCAGGTAGTGTAAATTCAATATTATTGTCTTGATAGTATTGACTTAGCCAAGCGGGAATTTCGGTATCAAAGGTCGTAGATTCTTGCTCAGACAATACCATGAGATTGATCATAAACGGACGGTCGGTGAGCGATTTAATGGTATCAATTTGGCTGGTCAAAACATCTGGCGCAGTCATACCAGATCCTAATGAGCCCAGTCCACCAAAGTTACTGACCGTCGCCGCTAGCTCAGGTGTGGTTGCTCCTGCCATTGGTGCTTGAACGATAGGGTAGGTGATATTAAGCGTATCAAGTAAGGTCATGACGGGCCGCCTTTTTAGTAGGGTGTTTGCATGACTTACTTTAACAGAGCTGAGTACAGAGTATGTGAGATAGTGTTTATTTAGTTGCTGAATAAGAGGGGTGAGCTTTGGCTACGGAGTTATAGTTAAAATAGTTAGCTATGGATTTGTAGTTAAGCCTAAACATTTAGTTTTATGCGCTTAAAAACTTTGTCATGATCTATAGCATTTAAAGAATTTTCGAAGGCAAACTAAAATGAAAGTTTGGCCGAACAGACATTTTTATGTATGTTAGCTGTCAGTTTAAAAATTAAAGAGATAAACCTATGGCAGTATCAGTAGCAGAATATTTAGGGCAAAGAACCGACATAGATACTGTAAACATAATCCCTGTGCCGTTAAGACAAGATATATCTTGTCCATTCATGGATGGGAAATGCTCTAAAGTCTTTAAAGGTCTTCAACCTGTATGTAGCGTAAGAAAAGGAAACGGTACTGTTTGGATCGTTTGTGAGCATAGACTTTGTGCTACCCCTAAAAAGAAAAATATTGCAGGAAGTAAAAAAAGACAATCGTCTTCTTTAACCGAACATCAAACTGATATTTTATGGAAAGTTGCAAATACAGTGTATAGAGGGAATTTTGAGAAAAAAGACATTGTAGTAAATCGAGAAGTTCCCATACCTATACAGGAAACAGGTAATAGTTATAAAGCTGACTACATTATGAGAAATAGAGCACCAGCCGCAAAGGTAGATGAGATATTACTTGAAATGCAAGGGGGTGGTGAAACAAGTGAAACAAAATATATAACTGACCATGTTGCAAACTGGGCTTTACTGGATAAACCAACGAATGAGTATTTACGGAAGCAGCTAGCTAAACCTAATTCAATTGAAACCAACGCATGGCGACGCCAACAAGAACAATTTTTGGTTAAAGGTAACATAGTTAATCAAACTGGAGGAAAAATTGTCTTTGCTATAGGTGAGCTAATTTACGATTACCTAATTCCAAGAGTATCTAGAGCTAACTTAAGAGATCTTAGAAAACACAACTGGACGCTATGTTTGTTAGGAATAACAGAGGATAAAACAGAAAGCCCTAAAGCTGGACCAATACCTCTCACTGTTGATGAAGATAGGTTGTTGTTTACTAACTATTCTACCTTTGTAAGAACATTAACAGATCAAGGTGGCCCCGAACCATCAATCTTTGAAGGTGATTTTCTATCATTGGACGGTCGAGATGTACATATATAGATAGTCTTTGAGTTATATTTTATAAATTCTTAAAAATTATAACTCATTCAAGATTCACAATTTGCTTTGCTATCCATTCAATAATAGGAACAGCTACAGCATTTCCAACAGCTCTTAATCTATTAGAGTCCAGTTCTCTGGAAAACCTTGTAGTCTCTCGTATTCTATAGGGAGCATCCGGCGCACATATAGCATCTGCACTTCCTCTGGAGTCGAGGGTGTAGGTTTCTCCATCATTTCTATAACCTTTGGCTTGCGGTCCTGCTGTGTGCTTTCTTCCGATGCTTGCATGCTGGATAGAGAAGATATCTGCTCTCGATAAGCCTTCTCTAGTTTCGGATGCAAAGTTTGACCTCTCTCCTCTGCCCGATTTAGTAGTGACTGGATTTGCTCTATCGTCAAAAAGGACTCGAGCGGAGCGCATGTCTCCGTAACTTGCGACAATATACACTCTGCGTCTTCTTTGTGGTGTTCCAAAGTATTTAGCATCAAATACTCTCCACGAAACGCCATACCCGAGTTCATCCAAGGTTCTGATGAGGACTCCGAAGTCAGCGCCATTGTGGCTATTAAGTAATCCGGGAACATTTTCGATGATAAGCCAATCAGGCTTTCTTTCTCTAACGAGATTTGCGTATGTATAGAAGAGTCCACTGCGTTCACCTTTTAAGCCTTTACGTTTGCCTTGGTTGGCTAAAGACACGTCTTGGCATGGAAAACCTCCACACCATATATTCGCATCAGGAATGTCTTCAGCCTTTAATGTTTTTATGTCAGAGTGTAGAGGTATTGTAGGCCAATGCTTATTCAAAACCTGTTGACAGAATTTATTAACTTCACATTGAAAAACAACCTGCATACCTGCTCGTTCGCAGCCAATATCAAAACCACCTATTCCAGCAAAAAATGAAGCTACTTTATGAGAGTTGTCTCTGCTTGTTATTTTCATGTCATTATTTAATATAAGTTGGACTATTTCAGCATCACTATGGCTTTTCACCCATAAAAAAGCATCAAGAGCTTGCTTATCAATTTGGTAGCCATCACGATTACAAGTTTTTTCCGCGATTAACTCACCTTTTCTAATAAACCTTCTAGTTCCATTAATATCCTTTACTAGCCCTTTAGATATTAAAAGATCAGTTGCCTCTGAAACATTCATCATGAAACACCATAAGATAGTTCGAAATTATATTAACATTAAAAAGATTAATTTGAAATTTATTTATTATATTTTTAATAAGTTATTGTTTTATATGTAATTTTATATAAGAAAAATATTTTTTCGGCCGTATAAAACGATGGCCGAAAAATAATTTTTTGTATTCCAATATAAAAATAGGTCAGCTTTCAAGCCACCCAACGATGACTAAGAAACTGACCTATTCTTATAACTTTATTAACTAATTTTGCTTATATTTTAATTCAACTGCAACGACCCTTTTGCATTCATCAGTAGCTCAACCACATCATCACCACTAATCACTTCAAAGCGCTTGCCGATATCTGACTCTTCCACACCGTTGTGTTTCATACAAGCGCCGCAGACCAACACTTGACCACCTTTTTCGATAAAGGCTTCTAGTAACTCACCAGCTGGCTCAAACGGATCGCCGATATCTACATTGTCTAGCGCGTTTGGTTTTGCCAGATGTACGGCATCCACCATTAATATTACAGTAGCAGAATGGCCTTTTTTTAGTGCCACGCCTGCCATGGTAAACGCTAAGGTAATTTTGCTTGGGTTTGATTCGCTATTATCAAATAACGTGCCGACATAATCTGTTGTATTAGCCATATTATTCTCCTTATAAGACTATATTTGTTTTGTCTGAGTATGTACTCACCACTATCCTAACATTTATTATATGTATTTATATAATGAGTTGTTATGAAATAGTAGCTATAAGGTTGCTTGCTTGTACCATCTGTTAAATAAGTTAAAAGTAAATAATTACTACTTTATAAAGTTAAGTTAGTGAGCTGTATCGACAGGCGGCCACGGACGATCAGCATCACTTTTGATCCACTCAGCCACGTAACCCGTTGGCGGTAGATCCCAGTTAGATTGACCCAACGCAGCCAGTACTTGTGCCGTGTCGATCACTCTGCCACCTTTGGTTACACCGGTACGCAGTAGACCAGATGAGCAGGGCTGGCCCTTGACCCACATAGACTGCTCAATATAGAGCCAGCGCGCGTCGATACCAACGATTTTGGTTTTGAGCGTGACTTTTTGAAAGGCGCGAATACGCTTACGGTATTGAATAGTGCTGCCAGCGATGACCAAGCCCCAGCGTTGTTTTAATAACTGCTTGCCAAGCCCAGTCCGTACTGCAAAGTCCATACGACCCAAATCATACAGCGTAAATACGCGGCCGTTATTCATCTCCAAGAAATTATCTATATCGGATAAGCGGCAGCGAAACTGAATCTCACTGGTGTCCTTAAACGTCAGTGTGTCGCCTTTTTTTGCTTTTAGGGCAGCATGAGCGATGGTGCTAGCATAACGGATAAATGGGTACATAAAACACTCTCAAAAGGTTATAAACGTTGGTGTTATTATTTTGTCATTGATGACAATGATTATTTATTGTCAGAGACCACGTCCTGAGAAGGCTCGCTAGTAGAAGCCACACCAATCCAATTAAAATAAGCGCTGACAGTTTCAGGTATCCAGTTAATATCGAACTTTGAAGTCTTGGACTCTTTATCATTACTGACAGACGATTTGCTTTTGGAATGCCCATTGTCTGAACGATAACGCAGATAACCGATGTGCCCACCGTGCTCAGTATCTAAGATAGTGACACTCTCAGAGACATCATTTGGGGTAGCAGTGAAGCCGATGAAAGGATCATCCTTTGCACTGATCAATAGCAGAGGGTGAGTGACGTTGCGCAAATACGGCATGGCGGATGCAGTATGGTAATAGTCGTTTTTGGAGCGATATCCGTGACGCGGCGCGGTAAAGATATCATCGAAATCACTGATACGATTGGCAGCTTTGATAGAGTTGATTTCATCTTGCGTGAGATCGTTCGCCAATGCTTTTTTGATAATTGGGTTAAGCAGATAAGGCGTATAGATACGATGACTCAAGAAGCTGTGCATAGTAATGGCAGCTGAGGACATGTCGACTGGCGCGGAGATAACCACTGCACCTTTACAAAGGACTTTGTCCTCATATTCGCCCATATATTTGGCCAGTGCATTGCCTCCTAATGAGACACCAACGGCATAGATATTGGCATACTGCTCACGCAAATTCTGTAGCGCATGATGCACCTCGTCAGTGTCGCCTGCGTTGTAGAACACCGTGCCACTAGCAGGAATACCGCCGCAACTACGGAAATGTGCCACCACAAAGTGCCAGCCCTGCGCGTGCATTTGGTACGCTAGTGCGCGAGCGTAATGACTGTCACTACTGCCTTCCATGCCGTGGAATAGAACAATCAATGGGGTTTGCTCAAGCTCACCATTTTTTGATACTTCTATAGGATGCGCATCATAAAAGTCATAAGCAATATCGCTCTCGTCCAATGAATCTTTTTCGACCACGCGGCGGTAGGTCGGTGACTTTGGCGCAAAAAACTTGGGCAGGATGCTTTGCAGATGTGGATTGGTCAGCCAAAATGGTGGCTTAAAAGGTGCTGGAGAAAAAGGTTTGGTTGAAGTTGACATATATTGGTCTTATTTAATAATTGTAAAAAAATAAATAGAGTAGTGTGGTAAGGGTTTTTTATCATAACGCCAGTACCTGTGAAAACCAATAATTTTCAGTGAACGCATGATTACTGAAAACAGCTACTGGAAACAGTTACTGAAAAATCTAACAAATAAGCATATTGAAAAGAAAACTATCTAAGACGGTCGATGAGAGTAGTTAGTCAGATTTTTAGTCTTCTGGTTTATCCAATACTCGACCATCCATTGCTAAACGCTCTTTTAAATTTTCGACATCTGCTTCAGCAAGTGTGGCGGTTAAGGTTACTTGCTTACTGTAGGCGACATCGTCGATATGACCGCCAAGGCTCTCTATCATATAGCGGCATTGCGCTTCGGTCGCAAATTCTGCCAGTATCTGAATCTGGGTCATCGGTACATAAGGGTTTAGTGTCATTTCATCGACGGCCGCTTGAGCAGAGCCTGCATAAGCACGGGTAAGACCGCCAGCACCCAATTTGATACCACCGAAGTAACGCACCACAATGATAATCACATTGCCGATCGACTTATGCTGCAGTACATTCAGTATCGGTCGACCAGCTGTACCACTTGGCTCGCCATCATCATCGAAACCAGCACTAGTGGTATTATCTGGATCACCGATGATGTATGCCCAGCAGAAATGCCGTGCATCGGGATATTGCTCGCGTAGTTGTTCCACGTGAAACATTGCTTGCTCACGAGAGGTCACCGGATAGGCGTAAGCGATAAACTCAGATTTTTTAATTTCGAGTCGCGTGGTAACGGCACGTTTTAGCGTTTGATAGCTCATATTTCATCAGGCTTAGGTTGGATATGTTAAACTGGTCTGACTTTCACTGGCTTTTGTATTGAGCACAGTGTTCATTTAATTTTTCATTATAGTACCATTTCTAACCATCGAAGATAACGAGCCGCTCACGGCTGAGTGCTGGCGTCGTTAGTTTCTGATTTAGGGCTGGTATAATAAAACCGATGGTAGTAAATAGTATGCGTTTAGATAAATTCATTAGTAAAGCCACCGAGCTGTCGCGTAAAGAGTCAAAAAAGATCATGCACGCCGGCGAAATCACCGTAAACGATCAAGTGGTTAAAGATCCTGGCCTACATGTCGATGTGGTCAATGATGATGTGATGTGGGCAGGCGAGCCGTTGTCGGTCGCTGCGGGCAATCGCTATATCTTGTTATATAAGCCTGAAGGCTTCGAGTGCACGCTAAAAGTTAAAGAGTATCCAATCGTCACCGAACTGATTGCTGTACCAGAATTGGGTAGCTTGCGTATCGCTGGACGTCTCGACGTCGATACTACTGGTGCATTGCTGATGAGTGATGATGGCGGCTGGCTGCACCGTGTCACCAGTCCTAAGCATGAGCATGCAAAGGTGTACGAGCTGACTTTGGCAGATGCAATGGATAGTGATACACAAGAAAAAGCCGTGAAAAAAGTGTCTGAAGGCATCTTGCTTGAAGGGGATTATGAGCCAACCAAGCCTGCTGTTCTTGAGTTCATTGATGAAAAACATGCACGCCTAACATTAGAGCAGGGCAAATATCATCAGGTCAAACGTATGATGGGTTACTTTGGTAATCGAGTAACTGAGCTGCACCGTGCCAGTATCGGTCACATCAATCTAGAAGGCCTAGAAAAAGGTGACAGCCGTTTCTTAACGCCAGAAGAAGTTGCTAAGTTTTAAGAAATAAGCACTGAAACTATTAAGCTTTGGCATTAGTATTTGTCTTGAAACTATCGTTTTAAACCCATTAGCAGCCGCTCTCTAGTGTGCTGCTTTTTGCGGTCTGCTATATTGTATTTATGTCTATTATCTAGCTGTGTTGCCTATCTCTTAAAGCTAAGTAGCAGTTTTGCGATTTTAGCTATTTATTGCTTTGCAAAACTATCCCATATGCTACAGTCTTTTTTATCTATATTTTTATGACAGACAACCCTTAAACCAACTCTAAAAATCTGACTAATCAGAAAATGTATTGCTACCTTTCAGTTAGTTGTAGATTTGGAATTGGTCTTAATATTGAAAACTGCCATTATTAAAAACCAGATAGGAATCTCTCTGTGACATTACCTGTATTAAAGTCCGCTAGCCTAATCAGCGTCATACTATTAGCAACCACTGCTTGCGCTCAGCCAAGTTCAGCGGATGCCAACAGTAATAACGTAACGCAAAGCACTACAAATTCACAAGTAGCTCAAGCAGTGAGTGCAGCTGTCGATAAGCGATTGCGTCAAATATTGACCCAAGCAGGCATCAAGACACAGATTACTTCTATTGTGCCGTCCAAACTGCCTAATATGTACCAAGTGAATTTGGCCAGCCAGTTGCCGCTGCACATCACCGAAGATGGTCGCTACGTCATTCAGGGTGAGCTACAGAAGAATCCAAGTAAGCAAGTTATCACCGAAACGCCAACGCGTAGTGATAGCGCGGGCAACAGTAGCAAAGTAGGTAAACCTGTCAGTGCCTCAGTCAAATCGTCTATGCTAGCAAATATGGCTGCGCTTAAGAACATGAGCGCTAAAACACCATTCTTTTATACCGCAGTACCGGGTGTTATATGGGGAGCAACGCTAGAAGGGGTGCCGTTTTTACTATCAGATGATGCGCAGTATATTACCGATGGCGAAATATCAGTCATCGAAAACGGTCAATTTATCGGCCTTGATGAGAACTTTGAAAAACGTAAAAACCAGTCGGTGTTTGCGTCATTGGACAAAAGCCAACTGATTACTTATCCAGCGACCACTACTGAAAGAGCAGTTATCTATGTGGCAGATGATGTGAACTGCCCTTATTGTCGCCGATTACATCAGCAAGTGCCCTCACTCAATGCAAAAGGCGTGACGGTCAATGTCATCGGCTATCCGATATATGAGGCGTCACCAAAGCAGATGCGTGGTATCTGGTGCCAAGCGGATGAAGACAGTCGTCGTCAGGCATTTGATAAGGCGATGCTACAGGGTGAAATGACACCTGCATCAGCAAGTTGTACAGTTGACCATGTAACACCCAATCGTGAAAAAGCAGCTGGACTCGCGGTAATGGCGACGCCTGCAATCTATCGTGAAGATGGCGTGCTATATCAAGCGAGTTTTGAGAGTCCAGAATTTTTAGAATTCTTAGGTGTTGAATAATCGACTGGTATGGTTAAGTGTTTCAACAGTTCAAAAAATTAAAATATTAGACGGTTAAGTACAGTAATAAAAAACCGCCTTATGAATCAGTTCATAAGGCGGTTTTTTTGAGTTCTATTCAGACATTTTTGCATCTCAAAAGCTGTCTTAAATAATTTATGGTAAGATGATATCAACGATTTTCCAATTGATAAGCCCTTCACGCTGCATCTTGATAGTGAGAGGGTAGCCTTTTACCTGACCACTAATACTAAAGCAGTTGATACCGCAGTAGCTCAGCGTTGGCTTCTCGCTGTCATTGCCTTGGGCTACTTGCTGCTCAAGTTCGGCAGCTTGTTTTTTCATGACTTGCTGCATTTGGCTTTTGACCACGGCATCGACATCACCACGCTTGATGATTAAGTTCTGAATCAGATTCTTCAAGTCAACTTGATCGCTAGCGATGGCCCATGCTGCGGCTAGCTCTTTGGTTGCTGTATTGGCTTGACCTTGGGTATTAATCACCTTTTCGATATTCTGCGGCGTGATGGCCCCTTCAACTGCCTGCGCGATAAAACCATTCGCGGCTTCGGTCAACGGCTCACCACCTAGTTCAGAAATTAGTGGGTACTTAGTCATTGTCGTCGCAAATTGGCTAGTTAGCTGATTTTGGACGCTTGGTCGCACTTGCTCATAATCAATAGCCGCTGCGATAGTGGCACCGTCTTTATCATCATAAGCGTTTTTGAGCTGATAAGCACTGTAGTAAGGCGAGCCTGCATACACTGCTACCGCAATGATGATTAATAGAATAACCAGCTTTTTCATAAGACTTGATACCTTGTCGCAATCGTCATCACTATGAGTATAAATGACCGTAGATGTGGCGGTAAATATTAGCACGACTGGGCACTGCTCAGGTATGAAAAGCTTTGCAGTAACCTTAATGAATCGTTTGGCTTTTGCCGCAGCGATGCCAACTGCTAATTTCATCATTTAAGAGCTTGATAAATCAGCAGACCATCTCCATAAATAGCGCAAACTTTTTATAATTGATTTGGCTAAGCAGCCTTCACCGTATTTGTTGGTTAAGTCTAAGCATTATGGTTCTATAGCATGGTGAATTATTGTGTTTCATGTGAAACGTCATACGTATCCACTAGCTAAGAACCACGAATAAGATTAAGACAACTATCAATTGAGCTGATGATTTGACGAACTGGTGTGGCTGTAAAGACGATAGGAGAGAGCATGAGTAAGCGCGATTTTTATGAAATATTAGGTGTCAGCAAGACTGCTGACAGCAAAGAAATTAAGCGAGCCTACCGTAAGCTTGCCATGAAATACCATCCAGATCGCAACTCTGATGATCCTGATTCGGAAGACAAATTCAAAGAAGCTTCAATGGCTTATGAAGTATTGAGCGACGAAGAGAAACGTTCAGCCTACGACCGTATGGGCCATGCAGCCTTTGAAAACGGCATGGGTGGCGGCGGCTTCGGCGGCGCAGGTGGCGGTAACTTCCAAGATATCTTTGGCGATATCTTTGGTAACTTCGGTGATATCTTCGGTCAACAGCGTGGCGGCGGTGGTGGGCGTTCGCGTCGCGGCTCTGACTTGCGTTATGTGATTGAGCTGACACTAGAAGAAGCCGTACGTGGCTGCAAAAAAGAAATCAGTTTCACGGCTCCTGCGCCTTGTGATACCTGTGATGGTAAAGGGGCAAAAAATGCTTCTGATGTGGTCACCTGTCAGACTTGTCATGGCCAAGGTCAAGTACGTATGCAGCAAGGTTTCTTTGCGGTACAGCAAGCTTGTCCTCATTGCGGCGGTACTGGTAAACAGATCAAAAACCCTTGTTCGGACTGTCATGGTAACGGCGTAAAAGACAAATCACGCACCTTGGAAGTCTCTATCCCTGCAGGTGTCGATGATGGCGATCGTGTTCGTCTAGCAGGCGAGGGCGAAGCGGGCGGCGCTGGCGTACAAAACGGCGATCTATATGTCGAAGTACGCGTCAAACAGCACAATGTCTTTACCCGTCAAGGTGCTGACCTATATATGGATGTGCCAGTAAGCATCACTGATGCAGCATTGGGTAAAGAAGTCGAAATCCCAACCTTAGATGGCAAAGTAAAAATCAAAGTGGCAGAAGGTACGCAAAGTGGTAAGTTACTGCGTGTACGCGGCAAAGGTGTGACGCCAGTCCGTACTACTATGAAAGGTGACTTGATTTGTCGTGTGGTTATCGAAACGCCAGTAAATCTGACTCGTGAGCAAAAAGACTTGTTACGCCAATTCCAAGATACTTTGGATGACGACAGTAAGCATCAACAGTCGCCACATAAGAAGTCATTCTTCAAAAAAATCGGTGATTTGTTCGATTAAGAAATAGTTTAACTAAGTAGCTAGTATTGAACTAAGCCCAAAGGTTTCACATGAAACCTTTGGGCTTTTTATTGATGGTATAAAAAGCCATTCATGTGATGATATTTGCTAAACTTACGATAAATGATAGTCAAAAATAGTTTCACCAAATATAAAACATCTAAGGTAAAAACATGAGCGAACAAGTAAATAATAAATCTATCAACGTTGGGGTAATCGGTGCAGGCGGCCGTATGGGTCGTATGCTTATTGAGGCAGTACAGAACAATCCACAAACTGTATTAAAAGCAGCGATTGAGCGTCAAGGCTCTAGTCTAGTCGGTGCTGATGCAGGCGAAGTTGCTGCTATCGGTCATTTGAATGTACAAATCGTTGATGACTTAGCCGCTGTGATTGATGATATCGATGTGCTGATTGATTTTAGCTTGCCTGACGCTACTGAAAAAAACATGCAAGTTTGTGCTGAGCATAACGTCGCTATGGTCATCGGGACGACAGGATTCAATGAACAGCAAGAACGAGTACTGGCAAAAGCAAGTGAGAAAATCACTATCGTATATGCGGGTAACTATTCGACAGGCGTTAATTTATCATTGAAGCTACTCGGTATGGCTGCCAAAGCGTTTGGTAATGATGCTGATGTAGAAATCATCGAAGCCCATCATAAACACAAAATCGATGCGCCTTCTGGTACGGCATATATGATGGCCGAAGCCGTCGCAGAAGCACGCGGACAAAACCTAAAAGACGTTGCTATTTATGGCCGCGAAGGACAAACGGGCGAGCGCGAATCTGGGACAATCGGTATCCACGCTGTACGTGGTGGCGAAATCGTAGGCGACCATACTGTGATGTTTATCGCAGATGGCGAAGTGGTCGAGATTACCCATCGTGCACGCGCGCGCATGACATTTGCCGCTGGTGCAGTACGTGCCGCAACTTGGGTCGTTGAGCAAGAAGTAGGTCAGTACAATATGCAAGACGTGCTTGGATTAAGTGACTAACGACTATTTATAGTTGACGGTCAAGTTTAACGTGATAACTGATGACTTAATAGTAATAAGGGAGCAGGTATGAATAGTATCAAACGTTATATTAGTCATAGACTGATTGGTGCTGTTTATGCCATCAACCTTGCAAGTCTATCAGCTTTTGCACTGAGTCTAGCGGTTCTACCAGTAACCGTACAAGCCAGTACTGCTCAAACTTATGTCATCCATACTTATGGCGGGGCTAGCCTACTACCTGCAGTAAGGCAGCAATTAAATAGTAGCGCAGACGGTGGTACGGTGACTACGTATCAAGATAAATTGGTACTGCGGACGACGGCACGCAATTATGAGGTGGTACAGCAGTTGTTGTCTCAAATTGACCGTCAGCCACAGGCATTGACGGTCGCTGTACGTGTTGGCAATAGTAGTAGCGGGCAAGGTAATATTCAGCAGGGTCAGGTCATTATCACCAATCGCGGTATCCAAGGTGCAGGGGTTATTAGTCAGCGTAGCAGCCTGCAGCAGAGTAGTAATCTATATCAAGTACAAACATTATCTGGCAGTGCGGCGAGTATCAGCACAGGTACGCTCTACTCACTGACTCAAACCTATAATGCTAATAACTATTCAACTTATCATCGCTCAGCTAACGATAACCTAAGACCACAGATTGTGATTCAGCAGCAAATACTACTACCAACGACACAAGGGATTGCCGTTACACCAAGACTGCTGCCTAGCGGGCAGGTGGAAGTACAACTTTCCCAAGTGGAAGAAAGGTTAGTGCAGCCGAATTCACCTTATAATCAAATGAGTTCCACTGGAAATTCTACTAGCAGTGCTAGTAATGCTGTTCGAGGTCAAAGATTGAACAGTTCGATTATCGTGCCACGTGGACAATGGGTAACGATTGGACAGATTTCACAAAACTCAAGCAGTAGTACCAGTAACGGTAGCCGAACTATTAATAACAATAATAGCGTGCCTATTTCTTTGCGAGTTGACTAGTTCACCAAGCAAATCATTATGCACAAAAAAGCGCGACACGGGTATTAACCGTGCCGCGCTTTTTTGTGGAGCAATATTAAGTGCTAGTCAATATAAACCACTTCGAGCGGTGGGAAACCATTGAACTCTACCGATGAGTACGAGTTGGTATAAGCACCAGTAGTGAGCCAATAGATTTTATCACCAATCTCAAGCTCTTCTGGTAGCTGATAGCCTGCTTCTTCATACATGATATCGGTTGAGTCACAAGTTGGGCCTGCCAGTACTACTGTGCCTTCACTGGTAGACGTTTCCATCTTAGGCGTATAGACAGGGTACTTGATGGCTTCACCTAGCGTTTCGATTAAGCCTTGGAATAGACCAACATCAGTATATACCCAACGAGTCAAATCGGTATCAGACTTACGAGAGATCAGTACCACGTCACTGACCAACACACCTGAACCACCAACCAACGAACGACCCGGCTCCAAAATAATCTCCGGCATTTCGTCATCATTATAGTCATCAGTCAGATAGCTGGTAATCTCTTCCGCGTAGACTTTGATAGGGTTGACTTCGCTGATGTAGTTGGTCGGGAAGCCGCCGCCCAAATTGATCATTTGCAGCTTGATACCTTCTTCGTTCTTCATCCAGTCAAACATATATTTAACTTTGGATAATGCATCATCCCATGCAGCGACGTCTTTTTGCTGGCTACCGACGTGGAATGAGATACCATAAGGAACCAAGCCCAACTCGCGTGCTTGAACCAGTAGGTCGATTGCCATATTAGGATGGCAACCAAACTTACGTGATAATGGCCATTCTGCTGTCTCTGATCCTTGAACCAAGATACGCACAAATATTTTAGAACCTGGAGCGTGTTTGGCAATGTTTTTTAGATCCGCTTCTGAATCAGTCGCATATAGATCGATGCCTTTCTCAAAAGCATATTTGACATGCTCAGCTTTTTTGATGGTGTTGCCATATGAGATACGAGATGGCTCAACGCCGCAACCAAGCACGCGATCAAGCTCATAGATAGAGGCGCAGTCAAAGTTTGAACCAAGGTTTGCCAATAGGTCGATTACTTCCACCGCAGGGCTAGCTTTCATTGCATAATGCAGTTTTGCATTAGGAAACAGGCTTACCATTTCATGGTATTTGGTTTCGATACGACTAAGGTCAACTACTAAAAAAGGCGTCTCGCGACCTTCAGCAGCCTTGGTAAATTTCTGCCAGCTGGCAGGTTCAAAATATTGGTCAATTTTGATCATTGTCATAGTAGTAAACCTTTTGTGGAAACTGTATCGGTTAGAAAAATTATCGCCAAACAGTGAATGCTAAATATTAACACCCACTGTAGACGTAACTATGTGAAGGATAAAGACGAAATAAAAAAGATAAGAATAAAGAGTAGAGCTTTAAGAATTGACGGCTTGTGTCTGTTTTTCTGCTGATTGTGCTTCTTGCTTTTCGCGTATTTTAAGAACTTTGCGGACTTTATCACGAGCACGAGTCTGTTTAAGACGAGACAAGTAGTCAACGAAGATTACGCCATTTAGGTGATCCATTTCATGCTGAATACAAACAGCAAGCAGTCCTTCAACGACTTCGTCGATGACCTCACCGTTACCGTCTAACGCTTCGATACGGACTTTATTAGGACGTTCGACTTTGTCATAGACATCAGGTACAGATAAGCAGCCTTCTTCATACGGTTGCTTTTCTTCTACCAGTGGCGTGACTATTGGATTGATAAAAACTCTAGGAGAACTTTTGTCTTCAGATAAATCCATAACGATAAGCTGAATATGATGATCCACTTGACTGGCTGCAAGACCGATGCCTTGAGCATCATACATCGTCTCGATCATGTCTGCGATTAAGGTTTTGATTTCAGCAGTCACTTCCTTGACAGGCTTGGCGATGGTACGCAAGCGAGGATCTGGGTAACTTAAGATAGGGAGTAGTGCCATAACGCTCACCTCAATGATAAGGACAAAATAGGGTTGATATTATAAGATAAATGGGGACAAAAGTAATGCTTATCAATACTTTCGCAGTCATATGATGCTATATGCATATAGAAAGACTAAATTTCGATGATAAATGGCATAAAAAAGCCCTGCTTAACGCAAGGCTTTGTTTATATAGTATTTTAATTAGCTAGTAATCATTTATGACTAAACTATGCATGGCTTATGACTAATTATGCACGGCGTTTGTTTACGATCATTTCATATAGGAACAGTAAGATAATTGCACCGATCACTGAGAATATAAGACCAGTGAAACCACCATCAGCGTTGATACCGATTAGGCCAGCTAGAAAACCACCTAGCATTGCACCAACGATACCCAATACGATAGTCATAATCCAACCCATAGGGTCGTTACCTGGTTTGATAGCACGTGCTAATAGACCTGCGACTAAACCTACAATAATCATCCAAATAAAGCTCATGTTATTCTCCTAATATTATTAATATTTATAATGTGTTACAAGTTTTGATAAATCTATTGTAAACACTCCTCGGACGCAAAAGTAAGCATAAAATGTTACTACTGTAGGGGCTATGTGAGGAAAAAGTCCGATTTGCTATCGAGTAAGGGCAATAAGTAAACGAAAGGTTACAAAGGTAGCAGTGGTGCTAACAGCGTTTATCAATGTGGTACTTGTAGTGCCGAATTCATATAATGAAGATATGTAAGTATTAGAAATAAAAAACGCAGCCATCTATTAGATGAGCTGCGTTTGTATATAGGAAAATAAGAAGAGTTGTTTCTCAACTCTAGCTAGGATCTTTAGCCGTTATGTAATGCGGTTAATAAACGCTGATGAATCCCTTCAAAACCGCCATTTGACATGACCACAATCGCATCACCTGCTTTTGCATGAATGCTGATATGCTCAATGATAGCATCAATGCTTGATAGCACTTGTTGGTTGCCGATAGCGTCGCTAGTAGCCTTGGCTTGTTCGATGACCTCTTTTAAGCCCCATTCCAAACCAGTAGGCTCGTACCATAATGTATAGTCAGCAAGTGACGCTGATTGAGCCAAGCTGTCTTGATGAATACCCATTTTCATGGTATTGCTACGCGGCTCAATGATGGCCCAAATGCGTCTATCAGCCAGTTTCTTTTTGGCACCATCTAATGTGGTTGTAATAGCCGTTGGATGATGGGCAAAATCATCAAAGACTAAGATGTCATTGACGTCGCCAATCAGCTCCATCCGGCGCTTAATACCAGCGAAGTCTGATAAAGCTGCACAGGCAGTCTCAACACTGACACCAACGTCATAAGCAGCAGCCACAGCAACTAACGCGTTATTGACGTTATGGAGACCGCTCATTGACCAGTTTACAACGGCAGAGGCATCTTCATTAGCGGCAAAACTGACTTTGAACTGGCTACCGTCTTCTTGAATCAGCTCAGCCTGCCAATCGCTACTATCTTTCAGAGCACGCGCATTTTCGCTCGTATCAGCTAAAGTAGAGTCGATGACAGCCGTACGCCAAATAGGTGTCCAAACCCCTTTTGCTAGCGTATCTTCTAAACTAATAGTCGCGGCTGGCATGATAATTTTGCCAGTGCTTGGAATCATGCGCACCATATGATGGAACTGAGTTTGTATTGCATTGAGATCCGCAAAAATATCTGCATGATCAAATTCAAGGTTATTCAAAATAGCAGTACGCGGACGATAGTGAACGAACTTTGAGCGCTTATCAAAAAACGCAGAGTCGTACTCATCTGCTTCAATCACGAAGTAGCCAGATTTATCGTCATCGCTTTTATCAGCACCCAAATAGCTGCTGTGCGCAAACACTTGCTGTAAGTGCTCGTCAGTCGTATCAACCAATGGTACACCGCCAATCAAAAACCCTGCATCGATACCAGCATAATGTAATATCCACGCAAGCATAGTCGTTGTTGTAGTTTTACCATGCGTACCTGCAACAGCGATTACGTGGCGTGACTGTAATACTTGCTCAGATAAGAACTGCGGACCTGAGGTATAGCGTAAGCCATTATCTAGCATATACTCAATCACATCCATGCCGCGCTTCATCGCGTTCCCAACGACGACTAAGTCAGGCGTTGGTTGCAAATGTTCTACCAGATAGCCTTCTTCGATAGTCACGCCAGCATTTTCGAGCTGAGTGGACATAGGAGGATAGACATTGGCATCTGAACCTGTGACCGTATGCCCAAGCGCACGTGCTAGCAATGCCAGTGAGCCCATAAAAGTACCACAAATACCAAGTATATGAATATGCATAGACGTTCCGTACGCGCTTGAATGAAAAGAATAGAGAGCGGATAAAATAAAGTATGAGGTGCCTAGCTGTTATCAGTAAAGATAACCACTTTGATAAACAACGACCAATATATCAGCTTGGCAAACAAGCAATCATTGTAAAGTAAACCCTGTTCGATGACCAATAAAAAACGCCTAACAAGTAGGCGCTATGTAGCTAATGTAATTTGGTCGTTTTAGTATGTAGAGATACGCCAACTAACAGTCAGCATGATGACGCTTTTATTTACGTGATTCTTATTGATGCGCCTATCATTTGCGAGATAACGTATAGTCATCCTCTAAATTATCGTGCTCATCGATCCGTATCAAATGATTGTCTTGGATATGATAGGTCTCGATATTTTTTCCTTCATAGACAATGGTGATCTTATCATTGTCTTGTCGATAGATACCCGATTCGAGTAGGGGTGTTTTTGGTTTTTCAGGATTATGATAATAACTTGCTTTTAGTACGGAACCATCGGCGAATAAGTTCAATGTGACATCGATACTGTCGCAATCTGTACAAGAGACCATGCCGCCATAATCGCCCATCAATGTCGCTTGCAGCATACTGCTTTTCGCTTCTGATCGCTCCAGAGAGCTGTCTGCATAGGTATCCTTATTTGACTGAGCAGCAGCAATTAATGATTGCCCTTCCACCATCTCGCTTGTCTCATCATCATTCGCTAGCTCAGCATTTCTAGCGTTGTCATCTTGCAATGATTGTGAAGCCTCCTGCGATTCAGAACCAGTCGACGCGAACGTAGATACCATGTCTTTATCGGTATTGGACGAGGCACTATCACAGCCTACGAGTAGTACGCATAGTGACGCTACAAGTAACGAAAGACGCCACCTTTTTACGATAGCAAACGTAGTAAAGCGAACGGGAGCAAAATATATCATGGTCATACCAAAAACAGTTTTTAACAAGTATTTTTCAAGCTCATCTATACTATCGACAACGTAAAGCCATTGTCAAAGATAAGGATAATAAGGCATGGGCGCGTAGTAATAATATAAATTAAGAACTTGATAGCATTATCTTATATTCAAAATACAGATAGCTTATGAGTAGAAAGCGACAAATATCTAATGCTTATCCGTTTATAAGGTAAGCTGACTAAAGATATCAAAGGCTTGAAAATATCTCTGTGGGCTTTTTGTTGTTGGCCTTATATCCAAAAGGTATAAGTTGGTAGTAGAAAGTCCTGTTGGTATCGCTAATATGGATTGTAAGAGCGGGTTAATAGTAGACAAAAAAATAGACATTGTATTGAAGATAGCAATGTCTATTTTAAAAGCAGAACTAGGAAAGAAACCTAACGTCTTATTGAGTCATAAGATACTACTTGGAAGATTTTACGATACGCATTAATATCAAGACATGTACGATCAGCAGCACACTAAATAGAATCAACGACTGCTCAGGGATACTTAATCCCATAAGCGTCCAATCAACAGAGGCACATTCGCCAGATCCTGCAAATACTTCTTTGAATACTTGTAGGATAGGGAGGGTATCAAGCCAATAGTTCAGTCCTGGACCACAAGAAGGTACTTGGTCAGCAGGCAGATGTTGTAGCCATACATGGCGTGCTGCTACTGCGGTTGCCCAACCAATACCAACTAGACTACCAAGCCATAGCAGTAGTCTTATCACTTTAGACTTAGGATTAAACAACGCTGATATCAGGGCGAATCCGCCCATGACGATTAGACCAACGCGCTGAAAAATACAGAGCGGGCAAGGCGAAAGCCCTAGATGGCGCTGTAAATAAAACAGCGCGAAACTCATGCCTATGATGGCCATTATCACTAAAAATACTTGCAGGTTACGGTAAGTGGTTAGCTGTCGCATTGTGCGGTTACTCTTATGGGTTTATCTATAATAGATGTAGGGTAGCAATCAAGGTTGAGCAGTCAAAATTTTACAGTCAGGACTTAGCAATCGAAAACTAGTCATCAGAACTCAGCAATCAACGACTGGGAGTTACAAGATAGTAATCAAGGCTTAGCGATATTGCTGTAAAAATTCTGCAAAGTCTTCTGTTTCAGATTGCTCAATTTCAGCTTGCTGCAAGATAGATTTTTCTGCCAATACCTCGTATTTAGCTTGGGTATTTGGACTAAGTGTCTGCTGTAATAAAGACTCGCGATGCTGCTGAGCCAACGTAAATCCAAGCTGCCATAAGCTGCCTAAGCGTTTACTGTCGGAATTCACTTGTGCGGAGATAGTTGACTCAGAGTGTCCGGCTTTGCCCTGCATCAATGCTACGGCCGCGCGGTAATCGTTACCACCATAGTGAGCATCAAGCAATGCAGCAAGCGGCTGCATACGCTCTAGATGCGTTAGCATCCAACTTTCAAGTGACTGCTCTTGACCATTATTGATAATATGCAAATCATCACGGCGACCTTCATTGACCACACGCTCAAGATTGATAGCGAGCGTGTCTTCTTCTTCAGGTAGCAGGTCTGGTGAGTCACTGAACAGGCAATACAGCGCCATCACTTCCAAGAAGCAAGCACTAGAGAGACGAATACCAACATCACTGTATGGGTCAAGATCGATAGCGCGGAACTCAACATAGGCGATACCGCGACGCTCAAGCGCTTCGGTTGGTGTTTCACCGCTCATTGCGATTTGTTTAGGACGAATAGGGCTGTAATACTCGTTTTCTATCTGTAGAATATGATTGTTAATTTGGATCGGGTTACCATCTTCGTCTTCTAGGCCAAGCTTAGCAAAGCTCTCGTGCGGCGTTTGAATGGCACGGCGAAGGCCATCGACATACTCTGGCAGATAGTTGTAACGGATATCAAGTTGCTCTTGCACGCTATTGGTATAGCCAAGCTTACCCATACGCAGGCTAGTCGCAGCAGGTTTGTAATAAGTCGAATCATTAAGCAATTCTAAATCGTGCTCACGCCCTGCCAAGAAGCAAGGACACACGCTTGGACTGGCACCTAGCAAATATAAAACAAGGCTGGTTAGACGTTTAAAGTTACGAATCAGCCCTAAGTATTTCTCATTTTTGAACTCTGTCAATGTCTGGCTTTGTGCGGTCGGCGTTTTGGCTTGCCACGTCTCAAACAACGTATCACCAAAAGACAAGTTGTAATGTAAACCAGCAATCGTCTGCATGCGGCGACCATAGCGGATACCAAGTCCACTACGATATAAAGTTTTTAGCTTACCCGTATTAGAGCTACCATAATCAGCTAGTGGGATATCTTCGTCTTTAGAAGACAACATGCAAGGCATCGATAACGGCCACATTAGCTCACCTTCAGGCATACCCTGATAGACCAATACGTGCAATTGGCGCAGCATATTGAGGGTCTCTTTTGGTGAGGACTTTGGTTCAGTGATGAGCTCAAGCAGGCTTTCTGAGTAATCGGTAGTGATAAAAGGGTGGGTAAGTTTTGACCCAAGTTTGGCTGGATGCGGAGTCTGTGCCAAGAAACCATCAGGCTTTACGCGTAGGCCCTCTTTCTCAATACCGCGGAGCATACCCGTTAAGTGTTGGCTGTCAAACCAATTAGGGATTTCGAAATTAACAAAGCTACTCGCAAAATTACTCATAATAGCTGTCTCTTATACACATCTCCGAGCCC
>CAJXUF010000005.1 GCA_913061175.1 uncultured Psychrobacter sp. | reverse complement strand
GTATTTGTAGTCTCACAAGCGGACATTAGGTCATGCTGACAGAAAAAGCAGTTACCACATGCAATAACAAAAGGAATAACAACTCTATCGCCTTTTTTAACAGCAGTGACTTCAGAGCCTACTTCTTCAACCACACCCATAAACTCATGACCGAAGATATCGCCTTCCTCGGTTGCAGGCATTTTGCCACGATATAAGTGTAAATCTGAGCCACAAATTGCAGTTGCAGTCACACGTAAAATAACATCATCTTTTTCTTGCAGTTTAGGTTCTGGGACATTGTCCACTCGCACATCTTTAGCACCGTGGTAAGTTAAAGCACGCATAATTTCTCCAATTAAGTAAAGCTTGCAAAATCGCGATAAACCAATAATCTGTGATAATACAAGATGAAAGTTATTAGAAACAGTGGTTTATGTTATCTAAGTTAAGTATTACTCAATTATATTAGCACCTTGAAAAAAAGATTTATAATCAACGTGTGTTAAAAAGGTTGCGTGTTGTAAGTAAAAAATTGTAGTGGTCAACTAATTTAGGACACTAATAAAATTCAAACCTACATTGCCATTCCTTATAACCCTGAGTCGAGAACGGATAATAATTATAAGCGTTGGGGCAACTTTTATGACCGCCAAGATCTGTTAGTAGGTGACGAGTTGTGTCAGGTGGTTAATTTTCAGAGACCTTCCTAAATTTTGTGTAAGTATTTAATCTAAACGTCAGTTACACAGAATCTGGGATGGTCTCTCGTATTCTTTGGTTGCCACCCTACAGCCCTGATCTAAATCCCATTGAAAAGAAGTGGGCACAGGCAAAATTTCTACGTCAAGGCTGGATGGAGAATAATCTACCTAAGCTGTTTCATGATATGGGTTGTATCTCTTTTATTCTAGACTGACTATAGTTAACTATCATATTATTATGAATCGAACAATTTAGACTAGATCCTTAATATCTATATCCAATGCATCGCAAATATCATAGGCCTTTTTGAGAGTGACATTCTTCTCTCCACGCTCGATATTTCCCATATAACTTCGATCAATATCTGCCATCTCTGCCAGCACTTCTTGAGATATTCCTTTGCTTCTGCGCACATCACGGATACGCTTTCCAAAGGCTATCATGCGTTCATCTGTCTTCATCTCACCAACCACTGCTAAAAATAGCAATACTCACAGTGGTGGGCTATAATATCCACGGGATATAGTCGGTATTATGAGGTGAGTATGAAAACAAAACTAGAGTATCAGCCAGATATAACAGAAACTAATAAGCTGATCTGTGAGAGGTACTGGTTAAGAGAAGGCGATAAACGAAGTGGTTTTATATATACCTGTAAAGAAATAGGTCAAGAGTTTGATGTTAAGCATCAGGATATACCTAGTATCGTTAAAATAAATGCTCATCTTGTCGTACTAGACTGCCAATGCATAGACTGCGGTACAACTAAGATTTGCTATACTCGCTCACAGCTAACTCGATTGGATCTTATTAGATGGCGGTGTGATGATTGCAGGGCGGCGCTTGAAAAAAGAATGGATCAAGAGTACTTAGAGTATCGTCTTAAACAAGACCGTTTAGCAGAAGAAAAGAGACAGACCGCTCTAGAGTACATCAATCAATGCCGAAGCATTCAATTAAGCAGTATTCCTTCAGTCACTGAGCTTAACGATGTGGATAAACTTCTACTCGCAGCGACTGTAGAGAGCCTAGGGGCAGATAATATAAGGAATACAGTCTCTCTACGTGACAATTTATCATTACCTTTATCACCGTTCTCTAAATTAGATGAAGAGATACTACAGCATCTTTTTAACCGAAATCTGCTCATACTCGCTTCTGAAAATAGCTACGAATACGTAACTATCAACGAAGAAAAAGAGCTAGAGATAGATTTCTATCAAGCGATCTTTGAGTTTGCTTATAGTATTGAGAATCTTACTAAAATCTTGATAAACGCTAAATCTCAGAAAAATACCAGTGCTCTAGTAGCGAATGATCAATTTAAGAACTGGTGTGAAAAGTTACAGCTAGGAGAGTGTTTAAGCTACCTGATTACTAGGTCAAGATTGAACTATCTAGCACCGCCTATTGGCGAAAAGCTAATTAGTATTCTCAGATCATGTTTAGCTGAATGCTCTGTATCAACCATGCATTATATCATTTGGAAGTCTGTGGAAAATGCTGCTGCATACGTGCAAAAACCAGGTATTACTCGAAAACATGCTTCAAATTCTGTTTCTGGTAATATAGAGAGAGTATTCAATAAAATATACAGTGGTAGTTGGAGTCACAATAAATCTTTTCGCGATGCTAGCCACCCTCAGTCTGCAATGGCCAAAATATTTTTTGATTATGTATTTGCAGTAGATGATGGTGGTTTTCACCATACTCTTGATGAGCTATTCAGCCCATATAGGTCCCAAAAAACTTTAGAGCAAGTAAGTTACGCAACTCTAGGAGATGCTAGAAGTACGAATTATTCAGTCACAATAGCTCTTGATATTAAACAATCATGATTTACCGATGTCTAAATCACTAATACAATTAAATCAGCCGAATAAGACATAGCAATGAGAGAAAGATTGTCTAGATAGAAGACTATCTGACTTGCTGAACAATTTTATTACTACTGATAGGAGCTAGTATGGAAGATTCTAAATTTGAAGCATCGATTACCGATGATCGTCCTATCCTCGTTAGCAAACAAGAAATAGAAAAGCGCCGCCGCATTAACTTTGATACTTTGGGCAGCTTCGCAGTCGATAATATTCCTATTAACCCAGATACTCAGCACATCTTTCAAGACTTTGAGGAAGGTAAAATTGCAACTAGCAAGGAAGTAAAAGCTTTGCTACATGCTCACTATACTAAGATAGCGCTCGAAGATAATTAGCTCTTATAGTTTGAGCCCGACGTTGCTAAGCTATTATAGTATTGCTTTTCACAGCCAGTATCGAAAGATGAAACATAATTAATTGTGCTATTCAATCATATTTATCAAATCATTTCACCTATGTAAGATTACTAGTCCAGTATCACTAACTCTCGTCCAGCCATCTCCGAAATAAAGAATAACTATTCTGCCCACAAACATAATAATGCTATAGCTAGTCAGCTTATTCGCTTAGTGAATAGATAAGCATTAAGACCTAATATCACCGTGGTGAATTACATCCTTGGGTCTGCTTCTATCTACACTCGCGTGCTTTAATATTACCATCATTATATCCGTGTTCATATGATTCGATATCTTGCAACTGACAATACTATGTGCAAAGACGTTAATGATAAACATGAATAGCAGAAAACTACTTTTACTTCTACCTATCTGACATAGATAAAATCTACTGGATTAGAGGATGGTACGATTGATCAAAAGTAACCATTAATAGATAGACGTAGCGAAGCGCATCATGTCCGCGTTTATAGCTTAGATAGGATGATATTAGAAAGAATGCTTCTGAAGATGTGAAAGATACCTGAAAAACTTAATTGTTATGATACCTAATTGATAGAACGACCATTATCTTTTGGATAGGTAAAAGTGATTTGTTCTGATAGGTTGTAATAATCACCGAAGTGATAGTTTTAATTTAGATGCCTACAAATAATATAGCGATGTACACTATTAGAATAAGAGGTTTCTAGCATGTCAACCTATAAGGAGATGTGTGAATTTCATGTAAAGCACTGGCAAAAAAGCCATGAGCGAATTCAATTCGAGCGGGTTCATTATTTTTAGCTGGAAAATATTCGGGTTCATCATTGCTACGAACCAATATAACTTGCTGATCAGCGAATAAAGTATTAAATAACTGTATGAGCCAATCGGTAGCTAGTCGTTCGCTATCAATTATCAATTCTGCTGAGTAAGTATTGTCAAGCTGAGTAGTAGACAACTTTTGCCACTGACTTCTGCATTCGTTTAAATACTCATCTTTATCGAGGCACAGTCTATTATTAGGAACATTTTTAGTATGACTCCCTAATTGGATAAGTTGTTGTAGCAACGAACTTGCTTCAGTAGGAGAAAGTAAATCAGAAAAATTAATTTTATTATCGGATAGATTCATAGAGAAGACATTGACTTAATAAATACTAAAGACAAAAAACTTTAGGTAAAAGGTAAGTAGTAAAAGAGCTTAAACAAATTTACTATCAAAAAATCTTAACATACTAGCGCTAGCAGAATATGGCACTTTCCGTTAGTATGGCAGGCAATATTATACACCGTTTTTATGAATGAGGCCGCGCATGTCAAGCACTCCAGAAACTAAACCGTCAGCACCTCACGCTGACAATAAAAAAGCGCCTGTATCTACTGGCATGCCTGAGCACATCTCTTTAGATAAGTGGGCAGACACTGGTTATGAATGGTCAGGAGAGGTCAAACCAAGCTCGTTTGATCGTCTGGCTACTACTCTGAGCACTGAACATGAGCAGTCAAATATACAGCTCAACGCTAACTTGTATCGTCGCAACAACGTCTTGCATTTAGCATTTACTTTGACAGGTGACGTTTGGCTAACTTGTCAGCGCTGTTTACAACCAATCGCTATAGACTTATCTGATGATTATGACATCGCGCTACTCGAAAACGATAGTCAGGTTCGTTTAGTCAAAGATGAACAAGATTATTTATTACTGGATGAAATTGTTACCGAGCAATCTCCAGAGCGTCTGTTACCATTTAAAAAGTTGGTAGAAGACGAGATCTTGCTTAAAACCCCAATGGCGCCAAAGCATGACGATTGTGAGATGTCTGTTGAGCAGTTTGGTGAAATACCAGAAGAAGAGGAAGGTGAAAATCCTTTTGCTGCTTTAGCCTCGCTAAAAGGCAAACTATAAGCGCCAAAATTATCTAATCGATGTATTTAAAAAGCCTTTTATCAGCTTTGTACAGAAGAGTGCGAGGCAGGGCTTTATTAATTTAATAAACATGCGTATAATGTCCGGTTTATTGCATTCGAGCAACCTGTTGCTTGCTGATAGAAACTGACTGGGTAAATTTTTTATAAGATTCAGCCTTGGTCAGTGCTTTATGTGAGTGGCAATCTATTTAACTAATGATGCTTAAGACTTAGGTTGTTATGATTATATAGCCTCTGTCAGTATCGACTTAAGCTGAATTTCAAGCTTATCCCTTTTAAGTATAGGAGCTATATCATGGCTGTTCAAAAAAGTCGTAAAAGCCGTTCTCGTCGTGACATGCGCCGTTCACATCACCGTATGGAAATTGCTGAACTAAGCGTAGATGCTACTACTGGTGAAAAACATCGTCGTCATCACATGACTAAAGATGGTTTCTACCGTGGTCGTCAACTGTTCAAAGTCAGCCAAGACGCCTAAGACATTGGCTCTATAATAGCTTAGGCGAAGATAGTAATAGTACTGGTGACTATTATTGTTTTTGCCTAGTTATTATTAGTCAATAAGCTTTGAGCTAAAAAAAGCCAAGTTATTTCGCTATCATATATTATGTAGCTGGATAACTTGGCTTTTTGTTATTTATAACTAGACTTATTGCTTAATTCGCTTGTTATGTTTAGTAGATTTAAAAATGTGCTGATATAATCTGCTCCTTTAATTTGGGCAGCGTTACTCTTGCTGTTTGGTTTGCATCCGCTATGATAATAGTGTCTGTCAGTGTATAGTTTACTGACAATCCGTTTTCTTGCATAAATACTTGAAGTAGCGGCTTTGTATAACATCTAATAATATAATACACCCCATTGTTTTTAGGGATATTTCTAATCAGATAAGGAATATTGGTTATGGCTTCTGTACCCGATATGGTAAAAAAGCAACCCGCTCGTATCGCAGTCATTTTTCCTGGACAAGGATCTCAAGCAGTCGCAATGACGAGCGAGCTTGCCGAAATCTATCCAGAGATACGCGATACATTTACCGAAGCGAGTGATGCGCTTGGTGAGGATTTGTGGGCAATCTGTCAGGACGAAGAAAAACTCAATCAAACCCAATATACTCAGCCTGCGCTTTTGACCGCTAGTATTGCTATTTGGCGTGTCTTACAACAAAAAATAGAAGAGACGCCTTGTTATTTAGCTGGTCACTCTCTGGGCGAGTACAGTGCCCTGTGTGCTGCCAATGTGATATCGCTGGGTGATGCAGTCACTTTAGTACATAAGCGCGGTCAGTTGATGCAAGAGGCCGTTGTAGGTGTCGATACTGCTATGGCTGCAGTATTAGGACTAGAAGATAACCGAGTTGAAAACCTGTGTGAACAAGCAACCGAACATGTCGAAGATGCGGTAGTCGGTGCAGCCAATTTTAATAGTCCAGGACAAGTGGTTATCTCGGGTAATGCTGCTGGTGTTAACGCTGTTATTGATAAAGTCAAAAATACTGGTAAAAAATCTGTCCCTCTAAAAGTGAGTGTACCGTCTCACTGCGCCCTTATGGAACCTGCCAGCAATGCATTGGCTGAGATACTAGCGGGTATCAAGTTTGATCAGGCAACCATTCCTGTTATACAAAATCGCTATGCGCGTGTCGAAACCAGTGCGGTCGGTATCAAGCAAGCATTGACTGAACAGCTGAGTGAGCCAGTATTGTGGTCAAAAACCATGCAAGAGCTGGCTGATAAGCAAATTAATATCTTAATCGAATGCGGCAGTGGTAATGTACTGAGCAATTTGGCGAAGCGTCAGGCGCAGCCAATCGCCAGCTATCCTACTGACAAGCCTGCCCGTCTAGAAAAATTATTGGAGGTGTTATCATGAGCCGTACGATTACATTAGTAACCGGCGCTAGCCGAGGTATCGGCAAGGCAGTGGCCAAGCGTTTTGCCAAAGAAGGACATTTTGTTATTGGAACTGCGACCACTGAAAAGGGCGCTGAGCTTATCGATGACTACCTTCATGATACTGGTGGTATTGGTCGTGTTTTAGACGTACGTGATACTGCTCAAATTGACAAATTGTTTGAAGAGATCGAAAGCGTCTATGGTGCGGTGCAAGTATTGGTTAACAATGCAGGTATCACTCAAGATGGCCTACTGATGCGTATGAAAGATGAAGATTGGGAAAATGTTATCGATACCAATTTGACCTCAGTATATCGCATGAGCAAACGTGCCGTACGCGGTATGATGAAAGCACGCCGTGGTCGTATTATCAACATTACCTCTGTCGTCGCTCAAATGGGCAATGCAGGCCAATCTAACTATGCGGCGACCAAAGCTGGCGTTGAAGGGTTTAGCCGTACGCTTGCACGTGAGATTGGTTCACGCCAAGTGACCATCAACTGCGTCGCACCAGGCTTGATCGAAACGGATATGACAGATGAGCTTGATGAGCGCCTATTGAACTCTATGTTAGATGCTGTACCTATCAGCCGTCTTGGTCAGCCAGAAGACATCGCTGCAGCGGTACATTTCTTGGCGAGCGACGAGGCCAGCTATATCACAGGCGCTGTCATTCCTGTCAATGGCGGCATGTATATGTAGTCAATATATGAGCGTTACATAGTTATAATAAAAAACTGTGTGAACGAGTGTAAACTATAATAAAGGGTGCTATAATGACGGATACTTTTGAGTCAAAGCCCTGTATGATAGCAGGGCTTTATTAGACATCAGACAGACTGTATAACATGTCATAGAGTACTCAGACAGCATTGCTAGTCTGGCAAACACATTTTATATACCATGCTATGGCGTTAAATAAGGCGATATAGCAGTTTATTAAAAATAATAGATGATAACGGAGTGATCTACATGAGTAATGATATCGAGCTAAGAGTAAAAGCAGCAGTAGCTGAGCAACTAGGTATGAATGTTGAAGACATAAACAACGATGCTTCATTCATGGAAGACCTAGGTGCAGATTCTTTAGACCTAGTTGAATTGGTTATGTCATTTGAAAGTGATTTTGGTATCACTATTCCTGATGAAGATTCTGCAGAACTGACTACTGTTCAAAAAGCAATCGATTACGTACAAGCCCAACTATAATCTGCTACTTATTTAGCAGATTTATGATGCCGCTTATCTGATTAGATAGGCGGTTTTTTTATGTGTATATGACTGATATTTTTAAATACAGCAATCGAATTTAACATTGACTACGTCAATTCAACATTATTCAACATACTATTACTATCTACATTGCCTCACTTTATCTATACTCATAATAGTAAGTCGTAGAAAAAAATACCAGTTAGACATTTAAAACATTGTTTGATTGCGTGTTTTATTAAAAGAATGACAAATAATAATATTTCAAGGAGTAGATATATGGGTATGTTTAGCTTTGCAAAAGATATCGGTGATAAGATTTTTAACCGTGATGACGAAAAGCATGATGCTAAGACAGAAACGAAAGCAGATGCTAATACACCAGTACAAAGCAGTGAGCCGAGTGCACAATCAGTGGCTAATATTTTGTTGCGCCGTATTCAGCAGCAAAACCTCAATATCAGTAACCTAAAAATTAAATATAACGGTTCTACAGATACCGCAGAAATCAGTGGTAATGCTAAAACTCAAGCTGATCGTGAAAAAGCAATTATCGCTATCGGTAACGTGCAAAACGTTGCAAAAGTTATTGATAACATCGATATCGAAGAAGATGCACCTGAATCTACGATGTATACGGTAAAGTCTGGTGACAGCTTATCTAAGATTGCTAAAGAAGTTTATGGTTCATCTGGCGATTATATGAAGATATTCGAAGCGAACAAGCCAATGTTATCTGATCCAGATAAAATCTATCCAGGTCAAGTACTACGCATTCCTAAGCCATAATTCTATAAGAAGCGTATAGAAAAATAATATTTTAAATATGACATTCTAATAAAAAAAGCCTCTTATTATTAAGAGGCTTTTTTTATGTTGTACACTTCAAATAACCATTTTATCTCAGGGATATTTGATAGTTATAAAGTGATTGGTTAATTAGTCGAGTCTAGCTTGTTGTGCTGCTCAGTTAGAGCCCATTCGATATGCTCATCTAGCATGTCATTATGTATGGTTAATTTAGATTTTAACTGTTCGACCACTTCTAAGCTGGCATTAGCATTGCCAAGGCCGATAGCAATATTACGTAAAAAATTCACATAGCCGGTGCGTCTTAGTGGGCTACCTTGAGTGTTCTTCATAAAGTCGGCTTCTTGCCACTGCCATAGTTCAAGCAAGCTACTATTATCCAATCCATGCCTTGGTGCGAAGTCATTGACGGTCGTAAGGTTTGCATAGCGATTCCATGGACAGATTAACTGACAATCATCACAGCCAAAAACCCGATTGCCAATTGCGCGTCGATATTTGGTATCGATGACTCCATCGTGCTCGATAGTCAAATAAGAGATACAAGCAGCGGCATTGAGCTCATGAGGCGCTACAATTGCTTGAGTAGGACATATGTCAATACAAGCGCTACAACTACCGCAATGCTCCTTGACTGGTTTGTCATCGGGTAGCTCAAGGCTCAAAAACAGCTCACCAAGCACAAAAAATGAGCCAGCTTGCTTATTTATAAGTAGTGTATGTTTACCTGTCCAACCGAGACCTGCTGCATCTGCAATAGGCCGCTCAAAGATAGGCGCCGAATCGCTAAAAGGTCTAAACACAAACTCTTTCTCTGAACCGATATCCAAATGTTGCCATTCAGGAAGCATTGTTTCTATCTTCAAAGCCAATTGCTTTAAACGGCTACGCATCGTTTTATGGTAGTCGCGCCCTCTTGCATAACGCGCAATGATGCCTTTATTAGGATGGTCGTTATCAGTGACAGCTCGCGGCGTCGGTGATTGAGTTAGATAATCCATACGTACGCTGATGATGGTCTTTGCGCCCTCGACTAACTGATCAGGGTGAGCGCGCAGATCATGATTATTATGCATAAACTGCAGTTGACCTTCATAACCTTTATCTAGCCACTTCTGTAGTTGTTCAATCTGCTTAGTAAACAAAGGATGATGTACGGATAAAAAACCACAATCAGCAAACCCTAGTTCCTGTGCTTGTGCTGTAATCCACTGCTTAACATCAGCTGTGGTTGTAAATACAGTTGGATTGGTAATGGTAATTTTGTTTTTATCAGTAGGCATAGATAGTAGGTGCTTATTAGATGTTTTCTCGTTTGTTTTAATCAGATTATTCATATCTGACAATCAGAGATAATGTAAATACCGCTATGATAAGCCAGTGAGCAATGAGTGCAAGTATAAAAGAAAATAAACTCACATTCATATTGATACATAAGTCGAGGTAAGCTTTTGCTAAGCTGATATGAGAAATGAGCAACCAAATTTAGATAAAATAAAAAATGAGTAGAACCAACAAGGATAAGTTATGAGAAATAGTACCAAGTTATCACCTATAAAAAATACAAAACCTATTGCGCTATATAGTAGTAAGCAGATTTATGCGATGGAACAGGCTTGGTTTGCACAAGGATACGACAGTTTTGGTTTGATGAAACAAGCCGCTTGGCAAATGACACAGCAAATAGAGCAGATTTATGAGCGAAGAAATGTCAGTGCCAGCCATTCTACTAATACTAACGTTTATCACCGTAGTGTTCATCCTCGTCGAGCAAGTATCTGGGTAGGGAAAGGTAATAATGGTGGTGATGGTTGGCTTATCGCTCATTATTTACAGCAAGCTGGCTGGCAAGTAGAAGTAATAACGGTTGGCTTTAGCGAAAATGATTTTGATCTCCATGATCAATCAGTAACTTCTAAAACTCCTAGAGGTAAAGATAGCGATAGTAGAAATATAACGGACGCGACAAAGGCATTACAGATAGCTTTAGCGAGCAACTGTCACTATCAACGATTTGAAGATATTATTAATCATAATGGTTCGGATAAAAGAAAATTTCCAGCTGATGTCTATATTGATGCATTATTTGGTATTGGCTTAGATCGTGCACCAGAAGGCGTTTATAAATCAGCTATTAACGCCTTCAATAGTCTTACTCAGCAAAATAACGCCTTAGCAATTGCAGTCGATATTCCGAGTGGGTTAGTGGCCTCTACCGGTGAGGTGTTTGAGCGCATGGCAATACAAGCTGACGTGACTCTATGTTTGATTGCGCGTAAGTTTGGTCTACATACCAAAGATGGTACAGACTATAGCGGAGACATAATCGATATACCGTTGATACCTTATCAAATGACGCTTCACCAAACAGCTAGCAATCACACGATACCTGAGAAAAATACCATTCAAGCATTTGAGCCAGTTGCCACGCTGCTGACAGCTGCGCATAGTATGAAGGCGCGTCGCCAAAACAGCTACAAAGGTAGCTATGGTCAGGTGCTAGTCATTGGGGGAAATCGCGTCGATGGCTCTCAGGGTATGGGCGGTGCTGCCATACTGTCTGCGGCCAGTACGATGGCGACAGGTGCTGGTAAAATAACAGTTACCTGCCATGAGGCTTTTCATGGGTCGTTACTGACCTCATTGCCAGATGCGATGACCATTAATTTACATGACGCAAGTGGCGTAAGAGATTTAATCAAGCAGGCCAGTGTCGTTGCCATTGGGATGGGACTTAGCCGTGATAAGAAAGCCAAAGCATTATTTATTGATTATGTACAGGCTGCTATAGAGAATGAAAAATCAATTGTGATCGATGCAGATGGACTTTATCACTTGGCAGCGCTGTATACGGATAATCATGAGCTAATAACAGAGCTACGAGAATACAGTACTAATCATAGGGTTTGCTTGACGCCGCATAGTGGGGAAGCAGCTAGACTACTTGATCAAAAGATAAGTAAGATTGAGTCCAATAGACTACAAGCTATAAAACAGTGTGCTGCAACATATGGTGGTAACTGGGTATTAAAAGGGGCAGGATCGTTAGTGTTAGAACAAAAAGAGGGAAAAGAAAACGTATACGTCTGTAATGTAGGGAATGCTGGCATGGCAACCGCTGGCATGGGTGATGTGCTATCTGGGGTGACCGCGGGACTATTGGCACAGCAAGATTTATCAGCAGAGGCACGTAGCTTACATCAAGCGGTTCTTATACATGGGTTTGCAGGAGATGTATTAGTAAATCAAAGGAACAATCATTATAGCGACACCAATACATTGCTAGTGGGACAACGAGGGCTACAAGCTCAAGATATGCCAGCAGCCATTCGTCATGTAATGCAGCTTATGATAGTTTGATATATTGCTTGAGATAGAGAGTTAAGTAGAAGAGTTAGCACAGTATTGATCAATCGCCTGCTGTACACGCTCGCGCTTAAGCTCAATTTCACGACCATCTAGATATTGACGCTTACCGTTGGCATCCATTTCATAGATACGGCCGCCGACATTGAGGTTAGTTAGATTGTTACGTAGTGATTGGCAGCGCTGAGCATTTTCTTTTGCATCTTGCTCTTTAATACGTGCTTCCAATTGTGCAATTCTTTGCTCTTCTGCAGTTTGGGCATTATTACTCTGGTTGGGATCTGTTTTTCCTGCCATTTGGCCTGCGTTACTTTGTCTACCGTCACTACGAAATTCAATCAGTTCGATATTTTTACCAGTCTGAGGGGCATGTTGACTATATTTAACTTCGCCATGCGCTCCGATAGACTTATAAACCTGAATAGCCTGACTGGCGTTCATAGACAACATTAGCATACACGCGGTACTCGTTAATAATTTGGCTGCGGTATTTATCTTAGACGCATATGCCATAGTAGCAATCCTCTCATGTAGTAAAAATCAAATGTATATAGGTGTAAATATAACACTTGAGCGTTTAATTAGTAGTAATAATGTATCTACTTCTGATTCTAGCAAATAATACTTATCAATGTATATTATTTAATAACTAATAGTTTGGGATAGGCTTTAGAAGTTTTTCTTGACAATAACTCGTAAACCATCGAATATAATAGCAGTTGATTGGTCAGTGAGCGGCTTTTACGATGTTGCCGTGGCACTTGAGAATGAGAACTACGAGTTACTTATCGGTAGCTTACGCAGTTTTATTTCCTTTGTGATAATGATATAGCAAGCATAGTGGTAAAACGACCACTATTGATAGCGATACATTATCTCCGGACTTATCTGTCTACAATGACTAAGATAAACTTATTATTTGAAATGTGCTAAATGTGTTTTTAGCAGTTGTATCAAACGCGATATAGTATGACGTTAAGAAATTTCCCCAAAGCCTATTGTAAGTTCTAAAGATCTTATAATTTAGTATTGGCTATGAAGTTTTTTCGCTTATGTATATCGATGCATCTGTACAAATAAAGTCACAATAGGTACTTGCTAGTATCGAATCTCAATAATAAGCCTCTTCTTTTATAGATGCACTCGCATCTTGTCACTGTATATCGATAAATATCCATCACAAAGCTGACCTAAAATACACTGCTATGTTTGATTAGTATTGTCCTATGAGACAGTTTTAATTAAACCTATTGGGCAGATATTCTTGATATGGACAAGAATTAGCGATCATTCAGTAAGTGAAAATAACGACGGTAAGTAATTATTTTTACTCATAGAATCCCGCAAATTCTCGCCGCAAAAAAAGGTGATGACAGTGACGCAAACCACGCAAAGTCCGAACATGACGGGACATACCCAAACGGGTAATGCCGCCAAAAATTTTGAACAAAAGCAACAACGTCTTGCAGAAGGTAGTGCACAGCCTGTGATGCTATCGGGCGCTGAAATGCTGGTGCAAGCACTGACTGACGAAGGTGTCGAATACATCTTTGGCTATCCAGGTGGCGCGGTCTTACACATTTATGATGCGCTGTTTCAGCAAGAAAATATTGAGCACATCTTAGTACGTCACGAGCAAGCAGCGGGTCACATGGCCGATGCTTATTCGCGAGTGACTGGTAATACTGGCGTCGTGTTGGCCACATCAGGCCCTGGTGCGACCAATACCGTGACAGCTATTGCTACTGCCTTTATGGACTCTGTACCAATGGTTGTAATCGCAGGTCAGGTACCAAGTAGCCTAATCGGTGAAGATGCTTTCCAAGAAACAGATATGGTAGGTGTATCACGTCCTATCGTTAAGCATAGCTTTCAGGTACGCCATGCTAGCGAAATTCCAATGATTGTAAAAAAGGCATTTTATATTGCACAGACTGGTCGCCCAGGCCCTGTCGTCATTGATGTGCCAAAAGACATGACTGCGCCTAGCGAAAAATTCGCTTACGAATATCCAGAAGAAGTGTTTATACGCTCGTATCAGCCTTCACTCAAAGGCCATAGCGGTCAAATCAAAAAAGCCATTGAAACGCTATTAGCAGCGCAGCGTCCTGTTGTATATGCAGGTGGCGGTGTGATTTGGAGCAATGCGCACGAAGAATTAACAGATCTTGCACATCGTCTGAATTTACCAGTGACCAATACCTTGATGGGTCTTGGTACATTCCCTGGCTCTGATCGTCAGTTCTTAGGTATGCTTGGCATGCACGGTACTTACGAAGCCAATATGAGTATGCATCATGCTGATGTGATTTTGGCTGTCGGCGCGCGTTTTGATGATCGTGTGACCAACAACGTTAAAAAATTCTGTCCTAACGCAACCATCATTCATATCGATATCGATCCTGCGTCAATTTCAAAGACGATTCTTGCGCACATTCCTATCGTAGGTGATGTGAAGTCGGTCTTAACGGACATGCTAGAGATTGTTGGTCAAGACAAGCAGTTAGAGCAGCACGCATTGCTCGATTGGTGGTCACAAATTAATGAGTGGCGTAAGCGTCATGGCTTACGTTATGACACCAGCACAGATAATGGTATTAAGCCACAAAGTGTCGTACAAGCTCTAGATAAAGTGACTAACAGTAACGCTATTATCACAAGTGACGTCGGTCAGCATCAGATGTTTGCGGCACTTTACTATACTTACAATGAGCCACGTCAATGGCTGAATTCAGGTGGTCTTGGTACCATGGGTGTTGGTCTGCCGTATGCAATGGCTGCCAAACTTGCCAATCCTGAGCGTGATGTGGTTTGTATTACTGGTGAAGGCTCTATTCAGATGAATATCCAAGAGCTATCGACCTGCTTACAGTATAACTTACCAGTTAAAATTCTGAACATTAACAATGCGCAGCTTGGTATGGTGAAGCAGTGGCAAGATATGCTGTATGAAGGTCGTCATGCCCAGTCTTATATGAACTCCTTACCAGATTTTGTCAAATTGGCTGAAAGCTATGGTCATGTCGGTATCAAAATTACTGACCCTGCGACTATGGAAGCACAATTGGCTGAAGCAATGGCTATGAAAGACAAACTGGTATTTATCGATGTTTACGTCGATCGTAATGAGCATGTATATCCAATGCAAATCGCTGGACAGGCCATGCGTGATATGTGGTTAACAAAAGGGGAGCGTACCTAATGCAACAACAACATCTGATTTCGGTATTGATGGAAAACGAAGCGGGTTCGTTGTCGCGGTTAGTCGGCTTGTTCTCACAACGTGGCTACAATATCGAAACTTTGAACGTCGCGCCTACTGATGACCCAAGTATCTCACGTCTAACGGTTACGACCATTACGTCACCTGAAAGAATTGAGCAGATCACCAAACAATTGCATAAATTGATTGAAGTGGTTAAAGTGCTTAATTTGACGGAGAACGTACACGTTGAGCGTGAATTGATGCTCATTAAAGTCCGTGCAACAGGCGGTGTTCGTGAAGAGATCAAACGTAGCGCAGACATTTTCCGCGCACAAATCGTCGATGTAAATTCGAACTTATATACGATTCAAATCGTGGGCGACAAAGCCAAACTTGATGGTTTTATCGATGTGATTGGCCGTGAGCGTATTATGGAAGTGGTTCGCTCAGGTGTGATCGGTATTGCCCGCGGTGAAAAAACCCTCAGCATTTAAATATTTATCAAAACCAGTGTAAACCAATAGTTATTTATCTAATCAACAAAGCGCTTATCTTAGTTATTATATCGACTACAGCATAAGCGTTTACTATCCATGGCAAGCCATGATTGAGAACAAGGACTCTATTTATGAACGTTTATTATGACAAAGATTGTGACCTATCTATTATCCAAGGTAAAAAAGTTGCTATTATCGGTTACGGTTCACAAGGCCATGCACACGCGCTTAACCTACAAGATTCAGACGTCGATGTAACTGTTGGTCTACGTGCAAACTCAAGCTCATGGAAAAAAGCTGAAAATGCTGGCCTAAAAGTTGCTGAAGTAGAAGAAGCAGTAAAAGCTGCTGACGTTATCATGATTTTGACGCCTGATGAGTTCCAAAAAGAGCTTTATAATGATGTGATCGAGCCAAACATCAAAGAAGGCGCTACACTAGCTTTTGCTCATGGTTTCGCAATCCATTACAACCAAGTTGTCCCACGTGGCGATCTTGATGTGATCATGGTTGCACCAAAAGCACCAGGTCATACTGTACGTTCAGAGTTCGCTAAAGGCGGCGGTATCCCTGATCTTATCGCTATCTATCAAGACGCTTCTGGTCAAGCCAAACAGTTAGCATTGTCGTATGCTGCTGGTGTTGGTGGTGGTCGTTCAGGCATCATCGAAACAACGTTCAAAGATGAGACTGAGACGGATCTATTCGGTGAGCAAGCCGTACTTTGTGGTGGTGCAGTAGAGCTAGTTAAAATGGGCTTTGAGACACTAACAGAAGCGGGCTATGCACCAGAAATGGCTTATTTTGAATGTCTACATGAGCTAAAGCTTATCGTTGACTTGATGTATGAAGGCGGCATCGCTGACATGAACTACTCAATTAGTAACAACGCTGAATATGGCGAATATGTTACTGGCCCTGAGGTTATCAATGAGCAGTCACGTGAAGCCATGCGTAATGCACTAAAACGCATCCAGTCTGGTGAATACGCGAAGATGTTCATCTCTGAGGGCGCAACCAACTATCCATCGATGACTGCGCGTCGTCGTAACAACGCTGATCATCAAATCGAAATCACTGGTGCTAAGCTACGTGGCATGATGCCGTGGATCGGCGGCAACAAAATCATCGATAAAGACAAAAACTAAGTCTTATACAGATAAAAGTTTTATACAAATGAAAGTCTTATTCAGATAATAATCTGATTTAGATTAAATAGCCCGTGTTATCACTTGATAGCATGGGTTTTTTTATGCAAAGTATTTGATAGGCGTTTTTCGCTTTGATTTGAATCTGGGTTATCGGTTGAAAACCATTAATTGCTGCCCAATATAAGTAGGCACCTTAACATTGGCCAAAGCGCCTTTGCGATTAACATTCATCATTGTTCTTACCCGTTTCTAAGTATTCGAAGCGGGCGGATGCTTCATTCTCACTTTCTATAGATAATAGGTTGTATGCTGTGCAAATATCTTATTCAGACTGGCTAACGCCGCAATTCGTATATATTACTCTTAGCGCTGTGGTAGCAGTTTTAATTTGGATAGAAGGGGAGATGCTTAAACAGACCGATGGTAAACTGCCTCAATCTAAATTCTTCAAAGTTAGTTCATTGTTAGATACTCTATGGTTCTTCATATCAGTGGTGATTTTATACGTTATTGATTTGACCCCATTAGCTATCGCAGTGCCTGCTGCATATGGCATATACACGACCTTTGGCTGGATATATGGTACCAAGCTACTGAAGCGTAAAGGCATTCCTGACTCTCCTAAAGACTTGGTTATTCCAGCCAAGTATATTGCCTATAGTCAGTCATTTTCATTGGTGTTTTTTGCGTTATGTTTGCTTGTATTGAGTTCAGCATGGCTACCAACATCACCATTGCAGTAACTAATATTCCAACTTATTATCATCTATTTTGATTTATTTAATTAGTGGTTTACCAATAAAGTTGTAGTACACCTATAAATAAAAATTATTTGATATCAACAAGATACGAATAAGATTGTTATCTATATTAGCTTGCAACAATGTGTAGTATTTATTTACAAAAATCAGCAATTTAGACTGTTCCTACCATGGAAAACTGTTATAATCAGACTGTACTCAAAATATTTGAGGCAAAAAATACAAATTTTCTTTAAGATTATTTAGCATTTTTGGCCGCCGCATTTAGCAGAAAATATTAGGGTATATATCAATTAATCGGTGATGACACAAGTCTCGCCAACAGTTAAAGAGTCAGGAAAATTTATGTCAGATAAAGTTGAAGGCACTGTAAAGTGGTTTAATGAAGCTAAAGGTTTTGGTTTTATCGCTCAAGACAACGGCGGACAAGACGTATTCGCTCACTACAGCGCTATCCAAGGTAACGGTTTCAAAACTCTAGCCGAAGGCCAAAAAGTGTCTTTCATCTTAGGTGATGGCAAAAAAGGCCCACAAGCTGAGCAAATCGAAGCTATCTAATCTCATTCATCGTTAAGTTAACTGCTTGTCAGTAAGCTTAATGACAATAAGATTATCAATATGCATTGATTACTTTGTTTGTTAAAACAATAAAAATACTGTATCGACTTTAAAAAGAAGCAACCTCTTATCAGGTTGCTTTTTTTATGGGACTTTTTTGGTATGGCAAAGTGTTGCTAATGTAAAGTGCTATTGATTTTGACGGTCAACATCATCAGGTAATAATGAACAATGATTTAATAAAGATGTAATAGATAAGGTTGTATTATGAAGTGGGAAAATTGGCTTTCAATTGACTGGCAACAAGTGCTCGGGATTTCTTTATCTGCAGTAGGCTTTTATGTAGGGCTGATGTTGTTTACTCGATTAATGGGTTTACGCAGTTTTTCCAAGTTATCAAGCCATGATTTTGCGATGACGGTTGGTATTGGTAGTATATTGGCATCAACTGTGCTGTCAGATAAGCCCTCTCTATTTCAAGGATTGTTTGCTGTTGCGGTGCTATTCTTGATTCAGGGTGTTATCTCAGTTATCAGACGTAAGATCAAGCCACTAAAAGCATTGATAGATAACCAAGCTATTATCCTAATGGCTCATGGTGAGTATTTAGAAGACAACTTAAAAGAGGCTAATCTTAGCACTAGCGATGTACAGGAAGTGCTACGTAAAAATGGTATCAAAGCGAAAATAGAGGTGTTTGCAGTGATTATGGAGACGACAGGTGATATGAGTGTCATCAAAAATAATGACGTTGAACCTGATTGGTCTTTATTTGACGATATACGTGATAGCGAGTTATTGCTTGGTGTTATTAAGAATGGTAAGTCGCAGGTCTAGCTTTATTAATTAACTAACTATTCTTATCCGTTAACTTTGAAGAGATAAATAATAACAAAATATTAAGTAAAGCTAAGGCTTAGAATGCTATAAAGGGTATGAGCATTTTGAGCTGTTGAACCATGAAAAACGTGAAACGATGCGCTTATAGAGTATTTATTATAGAGTGTTGACAAATTTATGACGCATTATTCACGGCGTTGTCTTGACCTTATCTGCCTGCTGACGCAAGATACATAGGTCTGATAATAACGGTTGGCTTAGCTTTAGCAGATTTCATTAGTAAGAGATACAATGCTAATATGCTCTTAGATATTGGCTCATCTTTCTTAGTTAACAATATTCTGTTGATGTAGTAATAACCTTGAGCAGTATTTTGAACGACAATTTGAACCACAACGAACCTTTGGTTCTTAACTGACAATTTTTAACTCATAACATTAATAAACGAGGAACGTATGAAAGCATTAGTAGCGGTCAAGCGTGTCATTGATTATAACGTAAAAGTTCGTGTAAAAGCCGACAACTCTGGCGTTGACTTATCAAACACTAAAATGTCAATCAACCCTTTTGATGAAATCGCAGTAGAAGAAGCGGTTCGTCTAAAAGAAGCTGGCGTCATTGATGAGATCATTGTTGCTTCAATCGGTCCAAAAGAGTCACAAGAGCAGATTCGTGCAGCCCTAGCGCTAGGTGCTGACCGTGGTGTATTAGTAGTAAGTGACGAAAAACCATATCCACTACAAGTTGCTAAGATTCTAAAAAGTATCGCCGAAGCTGAAAGCACTGATATTATCTTATTAGGTAAGCAAGCGATTGATGATGACAACAACCAAACTGGTCAGATGCTAGCGGCATTGATGGGTATCGGTCAGGGTACGTTTGCATCAGAAGTGAAAGTTGAAGGCGACAAAGTAAACGTAACGCGTGAAATCGATGGCGGCCTACAAACTGTTGCTCTTGATTTGCCAGCGGTTATCACGACTGATCTACGTTTGAATGAGCCACGTTATGCTAAATTGCCTAACATCATGAAAGCGAAGAAAAAGCCACTTGATGAGAAAACGCCAGCAGATTTCGGTGTTGATATGACATCTAAGCAAGAAATTATTAAAGTCGTGCCACCTGCTGACCGTAAAGCTGGTATTACAGTAGGGTCAGTTGATGAGTTGGTCGATAAGCTAAGAAACGAAGCAAAAGTCATTTAATGTTTTAATGTTTTAATGATTGGATACTTCGCTACGGCATATCCTGTACAAGGCTATGAATTGGACTGCTTTATTTCATATTAAATGATAGTTGCTCAAATAGCTTTGTACACAAACAACCGCATGAATAGATAATACGAATATATAAAGGACTAAAACCATGGCAATTTTGGTATATGCAGAACATGACAATGCCAGTCTAAAAAAGGCAACTTTAAACACGATCGCTGCTGCTAAACAAATGGGTGATGATATCCATGTATTGGTTGCTGGTAGTGGTAGCCAAGCTGTTGCTGATGAAGCGGCAAAAGCAGAAGGCGTGACTAAAGTACTATTGGCTGACAATGCTGCTTATGAGCATCAATTGGCAGGTAACGTGGCGCTATTAGTTGCTGATATCGCTGGTGATTACAGCCATATCCTAGCGGCTGCGACCACGACTGGTAAAAACTTTATGCCACGCGTTGCTGCGTTACTTGACGTCAGCATGTTGTCTGAAATCTCAGGTGTAGTAGATGCGCAAACGTTTGAGCGTCCTATCTATGCAGGTAATGCGACAGCGACAGTAAAAACAACAGAAGACAAAGTGGTACTAACAGTACGTACTACTGCGTTTGACCCAGTGGCAAGCGAAGGTGGTTCAGCTACTGTTGAAACTATCGATAACGTACAAGAAACTGGTAAAGCTAGCTTCGTTAACGAAGAAATGGCTAAGTCTGATCGTCCAGAATTGACGTCAGCTGGTATCGTTGTTTCTGGTGGTCGTGCATTGGCAAACGGTGAAAACTTCACCAAGTACATTGAGCCATTGGCTGACAAGCTAGGCGCTGCTGTTGGTGCATCACGTGCCGCTGTTGACGCAGGCTATGTACCAAATGATATGCAGGTCGGTCAAACGGGTAAAATCGTTGCACCGCAGCTATATATCGCAGCTGGTATCTCAGGCGCGATTCAGCATTTGGCTGGTATGAAAGATTCTAAAGTCATCGTTGCTATCAACAATGACCCAGAAGCACCTATTGCTAGCGTTGCTGATTACTTCTTAGAAGCTGATCTATTCGAAGCACTACCTGAGCTTACTAGCAAGGTTTAATATATAGTCACAGAACTACTAAACGGCTACGGCGTTACTCTCCTTAGATGTACTACTTGTACAATCTGCAGTTGGCTGCCTTGTATCCGTTTTAGACTTCTTTGACTATATCAGTAGTAGACAGATGATAAAAAACCCACTATCAATTGGTAGTGGGTTTTTTTATGCTTAATAAATTAGGCTTTAATAACAGTTATAAATGCATGCTAAGAGTATTGTCTTTGGCGTAAGGTCTCATACAGACATAAAGACCCTGCAATCGCTACATTTAAGCTCTCTTGACCATTTGGCTGCGGTAAAGCGATAGGCGTGGCACATTGCATCAAATCGTCGCTAACGCCTTGGCCTTCATGACCCATAATCCATGCCACAGGCGCAGATAAATCGTGCTCGTAAATGATAGTATCTGTATGTGAGCTAGTCGCCAAAAGCGGTACCTTTACTTGATCTAAAATATCTTGCGTACTCAAGCCTTCATAAATAGTCAGTGCAAACTGTGCACCCATACCTGCTCGTAGCGTCTTGGGAGACCAAGCTTGAGCGGTCGCACTGGTGCATAGGATGTTGCGGATACCAACGGCTGCTGCTGTGCGTAGTAGCGTACCAACATTTCCGCTATCCTGCACGTCGTTCAAGATCAAGCAGTCCTCATCGATCATCGATAGGCTAGGCGTTGGTACTTTGATTATCGCCATGATATCAATGCCAGTACCCAAGCTACGAATATTCTCATAAAGTGAGTCTGACAAAGTAAGAATAGGCGTATAAGTGGGTAGACGAGTTAGTACCTGCTGAACTTCAGGGTGGCTACGCGCTGACTCAGACAGTAGTATGTGTGCGAAAGGATAGTCACTACGCAGGGCGGCATCTATCAAATGGACGCCTTCTATGACTGTCTGACCGTTCTTTTTACGCTGGCGTGCTTGGGACAACAGTGCTTTTACAAGCTTCACAGTTGTGTTCTTATCTGAGGTAATCAGCTCGGTGGGATTTAATACCATAGTGGATCGCTTAGAGAAGGGTAAAGGAGTCATTTAAATAACCAACACAATGCCTATTAATTTAGTATTCTGCTGGCTGTTCTTAACAGGTGCGTCAATCAATTATTTTTCAGAATAATTGACGTGTAAATCTTTCACGTAATTGACTTCGTTTTTGCTACCGAGCACCACAGGAACACGCTGATGGATATCAGTCGGTTCGATATCTAAGATACGATTGACAGCATCTGTCGCACCGCCACCCGCGCGTTCAATCAATAGGCTCATTGGGTTGGCTTCATACATCAAGCGTAGTTTACCCGCTTTGTGAGCGTATTTGGTATCAAACGGATAGGTGAACAGACCACCTCGGCATAAAATGCGATGGACGTCACCAACCATGGCGGCTACCCAGCGCGTATTGAAATCGCGTCCACGCACACCTGTCTCACCAGCGATAAGCTCATCGATGTACTGTTGCATCGGTGCGCGCCAGTAGCGATAATTTGAGCTATTGATAGCATATTCGCTTGTATCGGCATCGATTTGCACGTCGTCTTCTATCAACACATAGTCAGACGTCTCTGGATCTAGGCTAAACATCACAACTTTATCAGCGATGGTTAGCGCTAGGACAGTAGAGGTACCATATAGCAGATAACCGGCTGCTAGCTGTTTATTGCCTGCTTGCAAATAGTCGCTGTTTTCACTGGTTTGACCTTGACGCTCATACGGCAGAACAGAAAAAATCGTACCCACTGCCATATTGATATCGATATTTGATGAGCCATCTAATGGGTCAAATAACACCAATAGGCTACCATCGTCATTAGCAGGCGTGGCATCATCGAGCTCTTCTGAAGCGACACCAGCACAATGTGTATTTTTTGCCAATGCATCTAGCAGTAGGTCATTGGCCAGTACATCTAGTTTTTTCTGATCTTCGCCTTGGACGTTTTGATTACCCGCTTCGCCCAAAATGTCTGCTAGAGCGCCTTTTCTGAGCAATTGTGAAATCGTCTTACCGACATCAGTGACAGTGGTAATCACGTCGTTAAGTGCAGGGCTAGTGGCATGTTGGTTTAGATAGTCTGCTAAGGTCGTCATAAGGCTTCCTAATAAATGGTATGGAAAGTAAAAGAACGGATAGGTGTCAAAGTAAAGAAGTAGGTGGCATTTAGCACACCTGAAATAGGTAAATTCTTAAATAGCTAATACGGCATCTTTGTCCCGACCACAAAATCGGCTACACTATATCTATTGTTATTCATTTATAGTTTTGTCAGAATTATTCTCTATGAGAATACAGCATGTCTACTCACGCTTTCTGATTGTCTGCTAAGGCTATTTTTTGGTCGAGTTTGATTACGGTAAATTGTAGCAAATAAGCGTCAAAATGTCCTTTGTATCTATGCCTATCAGTGATAAATGATCGAACAAAGATGAATAAGTGATGACTATAGACTCATATAAACCCACAATAAAGACTCGCCATTATGTCAAATTCTATCGATAGTAGCGCTACACAACCAGTCTCACCGACTGATTATGCAAAATTTGATCCCAATACGATTCATCAAAGGCTCAATACTTCACTAAGTCGTCCGCAGCTCAATACTGATGGCAGTATCCGGCATTTCTTAGGTGTTGAAGGGCTTAATAAAGCACAGCTCAAAGCTATTATCGCAAAAGCAGAGACATTCTTTGATGACAATGGACAGCTAATCAATCGTCCTGAGTTAGACGGCTATACGGTCATGAATTTGTTTTTTGAACCATCGACTCGTACACGGACGACATTCGAGGTCGCAGAAAAACGCTTGGGTGCCAATGTACTCAATATCGATATCGAACGTTCGAGCACCAAAAAAGGCGAGAGTCTGCGTGATACACTGTGGAATCTACAGGCAATGACCGCAGATATCTTTGTAGTACGCCATTCAGCATCAGGTGCCGCGCATTTTATGGCGACAGAAGTCACGCCTGATATCGCAATCATTAACGGTGGCGATGGTTGGCATGCGCATCCTACTCAGGGAATGCTAGACATGTTGACTATTCACCGTGAAGCTCCGCGCCCATTCGAAGAGCTGTCTATCGCAATCGTTGGTGATATCAAGCATTCACGCGTGGCACGCTCTGATATCAGTGCACTGCAAACACTAGGTGTGACAGACATCCGTGTTTGTGCACCGCGTACTCTACTGCCCAAAGGTATCGAACGTTTCGGTGTGCAAGTATATGAAAACATGGACGAGTGTGTCACCGACTGTGATGTGATCATGGGATTAAGAATACAAAATGAGCGTATCGGTTCGCCGCTCTTGGCCTCATCGAGTGAATACTATAAGCATTATGGAATCACACCAGAGCGAGTAGCTCTTGCCAAGCCTGATGCATTGGTGATGCATCCAGGGCCGATGAATCGCGGTGTTGAGATTGCCTCTAGTGTGGCTGATGGCGCACAATCCGTTATCTTAAAGCAGGTAAATAACGGCATTGCCATTCGCATGGCGGTCTTGTCGCTTGCAATGGAAGGTCAACGCGCTCATCAAGCGGTTGGCAAATAACAGCCTGCCGAGCGACTTATTCTCATTTATTTCATTTTATTGATACGGTAATAACGTTATGTCTACCATGCTTAATACTGATGCACCCATTCTTGACCATTTACCAAAAGCATTTAAAGATGCATTGCCACAAACTGCAACAGAAAAACTATCTACACTCGAATCTGGCGGTGAGATGTGGTTATTGCCACCACTAGTAGATCTATGCGCGCGTTTGCGTGAGCCAGGCCAGCAGCAACACGGCACGCTAAAATCAGAAGGCAGCGCAGCTCGTGGTAATGGTTTTTTGCATGTAGTGACGCCGCCTGATACCAATCCTATTTTAGAAAATGGCTCACTCTTAAAAGGTTTACGTGAGCGCGCCTTGAGTGATGGCGGGATTTATTTGCATATTTTGGGTGCATTGACCACAGGGTTAGAGGGCGAACGACCGTCTAACATCGCAGGGCTTAAAAAGGGCGGCTGTATCGCAGTATCCAATGCGCGTAGACCTTTTCGCAATGACTTAGTATTGCTACGCACGCTAGAATACGCGGCGACTTTTGGTATGAAAGTATTCTTTTATCCTGATGAGCCAAGTCTGTCTGGAGATGGCGTAGCACATGAGGGCTATATTGCTTCTTATCATGGTCTGCAAGGGATTCCTTGGATTGCAGAAACGGTTGCGTTGTCTACGCAGCTATTGATGGTGGAAGAGACCGGAATCGCTGCTCATTTTAGCCAGTTATCATGTAAGTCCTCTATCGAGCTTATGCGCTGGGCAAAAGACAAAGGCTTGCCTGTTACGTGTGATGTTGCGATGCATCAGCTGTATTTAACCGATGACAACTTGGAAGGCTTCAATGCTCAGGCGTACGTGTTGCCACCGCTACGTAGTAACACGGATCAGCAGGCAATCCGCCGTGGGTTAAAGGATGGCACTATCGACGCTATCTGTAGTCATCACGAGCCACTGAATAGTACCGCCAAAAAAGCACCGTTTGCCGAAAGTACACCAGGTATCTCAAACTTCGATACGTTTATGGCGTTGGCTTGCCAGCTGGTCAATGATGAGGTATTAACACTCTCGCAACTGGTAGATAAGATCTGCTTAAATCCTGCAAAAATCGCAGGTATTAGTGAGCAGTATGAAGCTATCGGCGGTGCAGTATTAGTCGATCCTAACCTTGAGTGGCAAGTAACCGCGCAATCGATGCTATCGAGTGGTAAGAATACGCCGTTTTTCAATCAGCAGCTGCAAGGACGTGTTGTGGAGACATTCTTTGGCTAATTTGCCCCGACAGGATGACCGTCTGCCGCCATCCTCGAAGGATAAAGGGGTTACCATGAATGGCCAGCAAGAAAAATCGCGCAGTACGGCGAGTGAGTCTATCAAAGCAGTAGCCATTTATGAGGTAGTGAAAGGTGTTGGTGCGTTACTAGGAGCAGGGGCATTATGGTGGTGGCATACCAATCTTGAGCATTGGCTAACGACTGCAACGGTTACTTGGCAGCGCAGCTTCGGCCATATGCTTGCTCCGCAAATAGACAGTGCCGTACGTATTGCTCAGCAGGCAAGCAAAAACTGGCCGATGTTTTTATTATTGATATTCGCTTATGCTAGCCTGCGCTTCCTCGAAGCCTATGGCTTATGGCATGACAAAACATGGGCGTATTGGTTCGGGGTATTAGGCTATGGGGTATTTATTCCTATAGAAATTTATTATCTGATCGTTAGCCCGTTTGACTGGTTTAAGCTTGGAATATTGGTTTCTAATCTGCTCATTATTATTGTGGTTTATCGCAATATGAAACGAAAGGGCTTGATATAACGTTTAAGTTTAAGTCAAAAAATCCAGCATAAGATACGTGTCTTATGCTGGATTTTTTGTGCCTGCTATATTTTTAGCTTATACGTCTACTGGTTTTTCATCCGTACGAATGCTTTTAGCGACTTTTCCAACGCTCAGACCTTGTACCAAGATAGAGAAAATCACCACCGCATAAGTGAGTGCCAATAAAATCTCTCGTTCAGCCCCGATTGGTAGCTGTAATACTAGCGCGACTGAGATACCACCGCGTAAGCCGCCCCACGTCAGAACTTTCCATGCGCCCGTAGGCAAATCAAGCTGACGATGAAAGGTTTTTGTCGTCATGCCTACCACGATAAATCTGGCAACGAGCGCAATCAAAATCGTCAAACCACTCGCTATAAATAAATTGCCTGAATAAGCAATCATGACCACTTCTAGACCGATGAGCACAAACAAAATGGCGTTTAAAATCTCATCAATCAATTCCCAAAACAAATCAATATAGTGCCGTGTCTTATCACTCATTGCTAGCTCGCGACCACGGTTACCGACCATCAGACCCATCATGACCATGGCGAGTGGCCCTGATAAATGCCAATGGCTGGCCAACGCGTAGCCACCGATGACGCCTGCTAATGTTAATAGCACTTCTTCTTGATAGCTATCAATGCTCTTGAGCAAGTAATACAAAATCGCACCAAGTACCAGTCCGAATACAACGCCGCCACCAGCTTCAACCGCTAATGTATGTGCGACGTAGTTGGCAGTAGGAATATCACCGCTAGATAAAATCCCCAGCAGTAAGACAAAAATAACCACGCCGATACCATCATTGAACAATGACTCGCCAGCGATGACGGTCTCGATGCTCTTTGGAGCACCTGCTGATGAGAGGATACCCATGACGGCGATAGGATCGGTAGGGGAGATAAGCGCCCCAAACAACAGGCACCAGAGAAACGGCAGGCCGAAACCAAACAACGGCAGCATAAAATAAATCGCGGTCGCAATGAGCATCGCTGATATGATCGTACCAAGTCCCGCAAGGATGCCGATAGGTAACTTGTAACGTCTTAAGTCGCCAATATTGACGTGTAATGCGCCTGCAAATAGCAACATCGATAGCATACCGTCTAAGAGAACTTCGGTAAAATCAAGCTGTTCCAATAAACTGACTTCGTAATCGATCAGCTGATCAAACCCTAAGAAGCCCAAAAATATCGCACCGATTGACAGTAAGATAGAGATGACCATGACACCGATAGTGGTCGGCAAACCAATGAAGCGGTGATTAATATAAGTTAATGAAGCAGTAATCGACAAAAATATGGCGCTGATTTCTAGGATGGTGAGGCTGGTTGCAGATGCCATAAAAAGTAGGTCTCATATAAATATAAAAAGTATCTAAAGCGCAGGGCTTCTAGGGACGTTATAAGTGTTGCTAGCTATAGGTGTTGTGATTATAAGTAGTGTGACTATAAGTAAAGTGCTTATAAGGGCTGATACCGCCATCTATCTAAACAGTTAATTGGTTATAACATTAACTAGACTGTGTCTGTAACGCTTGACGAATATCGGCTTCAAACTCACTGACATAATTAAAATGTTTGTGCTGCGCATCCTTATCAAGGATAAATTGCTTGGCTTGTTCGCACATAGCAACCAAGTCATCGACCAGCTCCTGATAATTTAAATTCTCTTCACCAGCTCGCTGAATCAGATGCAATTCATGTAATAGCGTTTGCTGCTGTGCGCTGTTTACCCGAGCATAATTCAAATTGACCATTGCCTGGCATAGAGCTTTTAAGACCATTAGGTCAGCAGCTGCGTAACGACGTATCTCACCGAGTGATACATTGATAAAGTCAGAAATTTTGGGGATATGAGTCACTAGCGCTAATATGGCCAGTCGCTTCTGTTCGATAGCATTTTCAGAGTTATCGTTAGTGTCTGATTGCGGTATGTGAAAATGATAAGGGCTTGGTGGCTGACGACGCATCATAATACTCAGACAGCTGGTTAGAGACTGGACGCAATTGACCGCAGTCTTTGGATCATTGATACCAGGGGATAGTGCGCGTACAGCAATTTCCGTCATCTGACCTAAGCTATAGGCGATGTCGTTAGAGTGCGCCAATCGTTGCTCAAGCCGCAGGCAGCCTGCAAGACGTTGCCAAAACAGTCCATCAGGCGCTCTTGGTATCACTGCCAGATGTGGGGTCGCTGTCTTCTTTTGATTATTTGGATGAGATGCAGGCCGCTGATAAAAGTAACCAATGACGTTTTTGTCAGTGACGTAATTACCGAGGTTGACATGCATTTGTACCACGCCACCATAATCTTGTGACAGCGCAATCAATGACTCAAGATAAATCTGCTGTAGATAACCTGAATTTGGTGAATAAATCGGCATAGCAGGCCAGTTTTGGAACTGCTCGATATCATGGTGCTCAGCATCGCGTTGATGTTGAATATCACATCGATCGTTATACCAATAGTAAATGTTTGCAATTGCATCGTTGCTAGCATTTTGAATGACGTGTGACGCTTGAATGGCATGCACCATATGCTGCACAAAATAAACTAAAAGCAGCGCACAGATAATCGCCATGATAATGGCAAAAGTCACTGCCAATTGCGGCACACCAAAAGCCACGTCAGACTTATGGATAGACTTCAATACCAGTAAGCTATAGCTAAATGTACCGATAAAAGCGCCAAGGACAAACTGATTTGGAGTGTCGGTCAAAAAGTTACGTAGCAGTCTTGGACCAAACTGTGAAGAGGCCATCGACAGGACGGCGATTGTAATCGAGAACGTCGTACCGGCTACGCCCAATACCGCACCAGCGATGGCTGTCATAATCGCGCGCGCCGCCTCGTCATCACCAGTAAAAGCAAAGGAGATCTCTTTTACCGTTTCACGATCAAAATGCTGATCAATCGCGACTAGCAAAGGAGCAAGTAAAATACCGACGATGACACAAGCGGTTGGGATAAACCAATAGGAGCCAATCAGCCACTGCCACAGATTACTCAAGCGATCAGGCAAGTCGGTCAGCGTTTGTATTGACCACAACTTAGTGAACTGCTTAAGTCTGTTTTGACTTGCATTGATCGTACGTGTCCAGACACTGTCTCCATCATTTTTATTCACTGTGATGAGCCTTAGGGTTATCTGCTTCTGTAATAATAGCGTTTTTATGCGCACGTCTGGTCATATCTGTCTCAGGATGACTATCACTAGTCCCTAGAGGTATGATGGCCTCATTGTCGTGATCGTCATATTCAATATCACTGTCTTTGTCATAAGCCATAGGTTCTAGGTGCGGTGAGGCCTCGAGATTCGGATTAGTACCGTTGTAAGCACTCTCACCATGTCTATCTAGATTATCATGTCGTTGTACGTTTTCAGTGGCGGCAGAGGTTTTTCTAAATAATTTATGGTCATCGCCATGCTTACTAGTAGATTGTTTCCGCGGTTCGCTATTGGCAAAAATAGCATTTAGCGGCAGATGCAGTTGCTGTTTGGCATATGCTTCGGTGTTTTCAAAGCGTTTTACCAATAAACTTAGCCAAGGCTTTTGACCTTCCAATTTCATCTCATCCAGCTCGTCTTTGATAGGAAGTGGATAGGGCAAGGTACGATAAAAGTCCCATAACGTCATCCTACTCAGGTCTCTTTTGAGCACGTAGTCATCATCATCCGTCATGGTGATAAGATTGCTGTCTTGTAGATAGTTGATATAGGTATACCATTTCGGTAGCTCTTTGCGACCTAAGACATTGCGCAGCGCTTGCTCGCTAACAGCTTCACCTTTTAAGTGGTGGGTATAAACTAAGTTCAACATGTCTAACAAGCTGAGTAGCGGGTGACGAGGGTAGACTTCTTCTGTCTCAAAAATCGTCAAGGTATAGCTGATCTCAACGCCTAATAAAATCAAATTCCACGACAGATAAATCCATAGTAGAAAGATAGGCAATGCGGCAAAAGCGCCGTAAATCGCTTCGTAGCTGGTAAAGTTAGCCATTACTGTACCAAACAGATGCTTCATTAATTCAAAGACAATGGCCACAAACACGCCAGCGATGGCTGCATTTTTTGTTGGTACGCGCGCCTTGGGAATAAACCAGTACATACCGATAAAGCCCGCCATGGTAATACCAATCGATGCCATTTGTACCCAAAAGCTCCAGTCGATACCGTAGCCAGCAATTTGACGATTGAGAAAGCTCAGACTCTGTACAGTACTTGAAGCGATAAAAGCGGTACCCAATACCAACGGCCCCAACGTAACAATGGTCCAATAACGCAGCATGCTTTTGATGCCACCGGAGCGATCTTCTACTCGCCAGATTTGGTTAAACGCGCGTTCAATGGTGGTCAAGGTCATGATAGTCGTAAAGAATAAAATCATGGCACCGATAATGGTTAGGTTAGATGACTTTTCAGCAAAGCTATTAATGTACTCACTAACTTGCATGCTCGATTGCGGCAATAGATTGCTATAAATGACGTCATAAATCTGAGCTCTAACTGATGCGAGAGCTGGTACGGATGACAAAATCATCAGTAATACCGTCAATACCGGTACGATCGACAGCATAGTGGTGTATGTCAGCGAAGCGGCCTTTTGCTGGCAATTATCTTCAAAAAAATGCCGAGTCAAAAACCGTAAGAACTGAAACCAGCGCTGCTGTAAAAACGGGAGTTTTTGAGATAATTTTTCCATGTCGACCATTAAGCAAAAGTAAGAGTGACAATAGTGTAACAAAGATGAACGGTTATCATCTGCGGTTTAATTGTGTCAAAATGCACCACCTAGCGCATCAGATACAATATAAGTCAGGTTATCAATCATGGTTATTTGCATGACAGTGAATGACTCGGGCATAATGTGCACATATTCTACAATGCCAGTTAGTCGTATATTTCGCCGCATTTTTGGTGGCCAGTATGACTGACGTTTTTATAAGGAAGCTTTGCTAATGAGTCAGACCGACCCTTATGTTTTGGTGCTTTATTATTCTAATTACGGTACGACTAAGACATTAGCATATGCTATCGCTCAAGGTATTGAAGATGCTGGCATGACCGCGCGTATCCGTACGGTACCGACAGTGGCACCTGAAACCACGTCAAGTAAGCCTGCAATACCTGATGAGGGTGACTTGTACTGTACGATGGATGATCTAAAAGACTGTAGCGGTCTTGCGCTTGGCAGCCCAACGCACTTTGGTAATATGGCCGCACCCATGAAGTATTTTTGGGATAATACCGTGACTCTATGGCTGGCAGGGAACCTACAGAACAAACCAGCTTCAGTATTTACGGCGACAGGCTCTATGCATGGTGGCCAAGAAACGACGTTGTTGACGATGATGTTGCCCCTGATGCATCACGGTATGGTCATCGTAGGTGTGCCCTATGCAGAGCCAGCATTGAACCGTACTCATCGTGGCGGCACGCCTTATGGTGCCAGCCATGTCAGCGGTGCATCGCATGATCAGCCTATATCTGCTGACGAGCGAGATTTGGGTATTGCACAGGGTCGCCGTTTAGCGATTACTGCGGCTGCATTAGCACAGGCTAATTGGGGCCGATAAGTAACTTTTATAAACCTGCTGTCTAGAATCGTCTGAGTCTCAAAATCTATGGTTGAATGCTTATAACCAATCGGCTATAAGCAAGTGGTTATAACAAAGAGCTACTTATTAATGTTCAGCAGTATATTATTCATTTAGGAAATCAAAATATCTAATGGCTACAACCCGCTCTAATACAAAGCCTCTTAAAACGGTTAAGCCTATCGCACCTATTGCACAGCGCTTGAAGGTTACGTGGTTAATTTGGCTCGTTTATAGACTGCTCGGATTGCCTATCTTTATTAGTATCTTTAATCCTAGTAGCCCTGATATCGTTGGCGGTATTGCTTGGCAGGCGTTATGGCTAGTGCCAGCGTTGATTCTGACGCCATGGATATTGCGTGGTCGTTCCCCTTATGCATTGTTGATAAGCAGTATGTTTACCTTGGTATATTTGGGTGCGAGTGGCGTGGTGCTGTTTACTCGTATATATGGCAGTAGCTGGGCGGAAATCGCCGTATACTTAGCGGATTTCTTACTATTACTTGCCATCAATGTTTGGCTATTTATTTTGCTTAAACGCCTGCCTTCGATGAACAACGTTGTGAAGAAACCTCGTCAATAATTGAACTTACCTAAAGCCTCATAAGTTATACCTATCGATCTAAAACCATAAAAAAGCGGCGCCCCAAATGGAGCGCCGCTTTTTTGTTTATAACTTTCAAGATAAGTAGATTAGTTAATCTTAGTTAATTCCAAATCCATTTTCTTACCATCGTTAATTTGACTAACTTTAACTGGCATATAGTCCAAGCTTGGGGCTAACCAAAAGCTGGTAGAGCGGCTATCGTCATCGTGGACGCGATCAACACGTACCGTATCAAAGGTACCCGCTGGTACGGTAATCTTAGTGCTGCCTGATTTTTTAAATGGCGTCTTCTCGATTTTGTCTTTTTTTGCCATGTAGTAATTACCAGAGAACTTACCGTTTAATAAATCCTGACGAATCTGTACCTCAAGGCTCAAGTCATCAAAGGCTTGTTGCGACATATTCATAGTCGTCGACTTGCCCTTATAGTTACTGGTGACTTTTTTACTGCCTGGGTTAAAGTCTAGTTTGTGCGTGCGACCCATGCCAAGTAGTTTGTAAGTGGTGCTCGCCTGCGTGGGGCTGACATTGTTGCCATTAAGCGTAAAAGTGCTGTTTTGTGAGGCGCTAGCCACACCAGCGACGCGAGCCTTAACGTTATATTTCCACGTATTACCAGATTTGCTTAGCGTACGAGTTGCTGTGCCTTTGTACTTGTCCTCAACGGTAAAACTATAATCGGCAGTTGATGGTTGGACGGTTTTTGCGCTAGCTAGGGTAGGTGTGGTCATACTCAAAGCTCCAACAGTAGAGATACTGATGCCTGTTACCAAGGCAGATAAAAATTTAGATGGACTGCGTTTTGCGTTATTAGCATTATTAACATTGTCGCTTGATGACTTTTCGTGCATTGATGAAAAACTCATAGATACCCCTTCATTAATTTATTGCCTATATAGCAACTTTTATCGTTCGTTCTTATTATGTTTACCAGACCTATAATGGTCATACGCTGTTACATTTTCAAGCGTGATGTCATACCGCTTCGTGTAGAGCTTGTAGCAAATGTTTCTATAGTTAATTTGGTATTGGTCAAAATATAAATTTAGCTCGCTAATATTTTTTAATATTCATACTTCTTGTCCTTATTTGAATAGCATAGCGGCTTTACTAAACCTCATTCATTTATATGAAACGTTGATTGATAATTTTTTGCAAAATAATCTTGTAAATTTTTGGGCTTTACACTTGAACCGAACTCACCTTGCCCCCACTTTTTGTTACAAGCTCAAGGCTTATCTATAAAGCGTTGTTTTTGGCAGTGTTCCCTATAGATACTGGTTTTGAGACCATTAATTCAAATAAACCCTTAATTTTATTAACCAACTTTTGGAGTCATATCGATGAACATTCGTCCTTTACATGACCGTATTGTCGTCCGCCGCATAGAAGAAGAAACAAAGACTGCTGGTGGTATCTTGCTTCCTGGTTCAGCACAAGAGAAACCTTCACAAGGTGAAGTGCTTGCAGTTGGTAATGGTCAAGTTCGTGACAATGGTGAAACTCGTGCGTTAGATGTAAAAGCTGGCGACAAAGTTTTGTTCGGTCAATATGCTGGTCAAACCGTAAAGGTTGACGGTGAAGAACTATTGATTATGAAAGAGTCTGATGTATTGGGTGTGCTAGAAGGCTAGTCCTTTTGAGTATTATTTTATACTCAGCACATTTTGATAGCAGTTTCTAATAATCGCTTTTGATAAGCAACTATCAAATCAATCAATTGTATTCTCATACTTATAATAGTGGAGTAATTTAACATGGCAAAAGACGTAAAATTCGGCATTGATGCCCGTAAACAAATGATGGACGGCGTAAACGTTCTAGCAAACGCAGTACGTGTAACACTAGGCCCTAAAGGTCGTAACGTTGTTATCGACAAATCATTTGGCGCACCTACCATCACTAAAGATGGTGTATCTGTTGCCAAAGAAATCGAGCTAGAAAACAAATTTGAAAACATGGGTGCACAGCTGGTACGTGAAGTCGCTAGTCGCACTAATGATGTCGCTGGTGATGGTACAACAACTGCGACTGTATTGGCTCAGTCAATCCTACAAGAAGGTATGAAGTCAGTTGCTGCTGGCATGAATCCAATGGATCTTAAGCGCGGTATCGACAAAGCGGTACGTGAAGCGGTTAAAGAAATTCATAAACTATCAACGCCAGCTGACGATCACAAAGCAATCGCTCAAGTTGGTTCTATCTCTGCAAACTCAGACACCAAAATCGGTGAACTGATTTCTCAAGCGATGGAAAAAGTAGGCAAGCAAGGCGTTATCACTGTTGAAGAAGGTTCAAGCTTCGAAGATACCCTAGAAGTTGTAGAAGGTATGCAGTTTGACCGTGGTTATATCAGCCCATATTTTGCGAACAAGCAAGACAGCCTAACTGCTGAATTTGAAAACCCATATATCTTATTGGTTGACAAAAAAATCAGCAACATCCGTGAGATCGTGCCGTTACTTGAGCAAGTAATGCCTGTCTCTTATACACATCTCCGAGCCCACGAGA
>CAJXUF010000004.1 GCA_913061175.1 uncultured Psychrobacter sp. | reverse complement strand
GAGATAGGAGTCCGTCTCGTGGGCTCGGAGATGTGTATAAGAGACAGGCTTAATACTTAGGCGTTTTTTTCAGTATTCTCAGCTTATCTATTAATAATGAAAATATCTTATGAACCTACATTTCAACCAAAGTCTTGCTAAAAACTATCACTCTGAACCTCAAAAAGTTCGTGTACTCAGCGAAGCATGGGTAAAAGAAAATAGTTACTGCACCAATTGTAGCGCCCAATCGCTAGCTGAGTTTGCTAATAACAAACCTGTTGCTGATTTTTATTGCGAAAATTGTAATGAGCAATATGAGCTGAAAAGTAAAAAAGCTAAGTTAAGCAATGTTGTCAATGATGGTGCTTATAAGACGATGATTGAGCGTATCAATAGTAAGGATAATCCCAGCTTCTTCTTTTTAACCTACTCAAAAGAATACACCGTCAATAATTTTCTGATTATTCCCAAGCATTTCTTTACACCCGATATTATTGTCAAGCGTAAACCCTTATCAGTGACGGCAAAACGAGCAGGTTGGGTTGGTTGCAATATTGACTTACGCCAAGTACCCGAATCGGGCAAAGTATTTTTGGTCAAAGACCAACAAGTTATACCGCGTGAAAATGTCACCCAACATTTCCAAAAGACTTTATTTTTACGCAAGCAATCTATGGCTTCACGCGGTTGGACACTCGATGTCTGGCAATGTATCGACCGACTCGATGACAGTTTTTCTCTCAATCAAGTTTATGCTTTTGCTGATGAGTTGCAGCTCAAACATCCTGAAAACAAGCACGTAAAAGATAAAATTCGCCAACAGTTACAAGTATTACGAGATAAAGGCATCATTGAATTTGTGAGCCGTGGTCATTATCGAAAGTTATACTAGTCGCTTCTCGTTGTAGTGCTTAGGTCTTGGCTGTCTTTTTTTGTCACGGTACACATCGGCAATCAGCTCATCTCTATCATCCCATAATGGTAATCGCGCAGTAGCCACAAGACGCTGATGAAACTTATGTGCTGGATACTCCCAATCAATTTCATCATTGTTTTTGAAAAAATGCTCTTCACGATAGTCAATATAAGCATGCAATCGATTACACACATAGCGATTCCACTGCCATAACAGCTGTACCGAGTTGCGTGCAGGTTTGGTAAAGGGAATTAGATTAACCGTCAATGCACACATCACCAATTCATCATTAGCAATAACGTCGATACCCTGCTCGATGACTTCTTCTCGCGTATGCGCATACTTAAACACACTCCCAAATGCTGTGTATTTTTTATCTTTCTTAGAATAAACAATACTAAATGCTATCTGTGAATAACAAGGTAAGTGAATTATTTCATCAGGGTTTCTTTTCGCTGCACAGCAAACTTTATTAAATATCATCAATCTACGAACTTGTAGTGGAATTCGTTGATCTTCATATGTAGTACGCATTTATTATCCCCTGTTAAATAGTATTGGATAGAATTCAATCATTGATCGATTAACATCAGTACGCAATACTCATTAACAAAAGACGATCAATTATGAAGAACGTTATTGGAGATATGCATCACTCAATAGACTTCTTGCGAAAGTACCAGTGCATTAACTTCGATTGACGGAGCCTCAAAGGCGAGTGGTGATTTATGTAAGAAGGCTGATACGTCATATAAACACAGTATCAAGATCATAATATTACAGCCGCTAAAATTTATTAGCAGCTATAACTATAAGTAGTAACTTAATTATGAGCTTCGTATAACATAGTAATTATTTCGAATTATAACAGACGTCTTTCATTATAACGTTCAGGTCTAGGTTCGCCTTGATTGTCGCGGTATACATCTGCAATTAACTCATCTCTATCATCCCATAGTGGCAGACGAGCTGTCGCAACTAGACGGTCATGAAGCTTATGCGGTGGGTAATCCGAATCAATTTCATCATTTATCCGAAAGAAAACTTCTTCACGATAGTCAACATAAGCATGCATTCTATTCTTTACATATTTATTCCAATACCACACTAATTGTATAGGTGTACTAGCTGGGCGAGTAAAGTGCTTTAGATTAACAGTCAGCGCGCACTTTACTGGCTCGTCGTTAGGAAAAATGCGAATACGTTGCTCAATAACTTCTTCGGGTGTTTGTGCATACTCAAACACACCACCAAAGGCTATAAATTTCTTAAAATCCTTTAGATACATAACTCCGAGTGATAACTGAGTAAATTTTGATAAATGAATAATTTCATCAGGTTCTTTCTTCGCTAATTTACAGATTTCATCAAAAACCATCAAACGACGGATTTGTAGCGGGATACTTTCATCTTCATAAACTTCGTACATTGGCTTATCTCCTTATTAGATAAGCAGCATTGATCGATTTGCTTTATGGCACAAGTCTGCGTAACAAAAGACGATCACTTGTTTTGAGGGCTTTTGCTAATCTACTTGGTATAAATGACTGAAGTGATATATGAGAATCGAGTGTGAATATAATAAGAAAAGATAAAAAGGCAGCACAAACCTTTCAAGTTGAAATTGTCGAAACATTAAGCACTATCGTGGATGTTGTCGCAGAAGATGAGCAAAGTGCCCTTTTGAAAGCGCAAGAAATGTATAGAAATGAGCAAGTGGTTTTATATCCAGATGATTTTATTGATACCAAATTTGTTGTTTTTCAATAACAACTAAACGGATTAAAAATCCACAACATCACCTGACAATAACGTCAGACTGCTCATTGGCATGATACCGCGCAGTGCATTGCAAAAGAAGAGCTGCGTTAACTTAGGCAAATCCTCATCTTGTAGCGACCTGATTCTGACTGGATATTGCGTCGTGGATAGCGCATCTATAATTACTTGACGCATGACGCCAGCAACACCCGATTGAGCCATAGAAGGGGTGTACCATTGACCGGTGGTTAGGTAGTAGTTTTCATCATCTTTATGAGTACTAGAGGTAGTTTTGGATTCTGATAGTGGCGCTTCTGCCAATTGATAGAATACGTTACTCATCGTACCCTCAACCCACTGCCCGCTCATATCACGTAGCAGACCTTCACTAAGTGTTGAAGCAAGATTTGACGCCAATGGCTCAGCTTTTATCCGCTGTAGTTCACCACTAGCGAGGACATTGTCTAAACGATTAAGGCTCTTGAGACCTGCCAACGGTGGCGGTAAGCAAGCAATTTGGGAAGACAAACATATTGCCGAAGCATAAGGTTGGATGGGTACCAAGTTTCCATCAGGCAAAGACAATTGCAGCGCAGTAGAAACTCTCATTGCGGTAGCCTTTAACCATATCTCACAGTCGCTACCATTTGCATTAGGTATATAACCATAACCGCGTACATTCTGCGCAGCGCGAGTGACTACTAGCTTGAGCATACCTTGCTCTAACTGCTGGGCATACAGTTGCAGTACGGCTAATAGCTCTTCGCTGTTTATATTGAGCTGCAAGGCTTCAGCATGAGAGACAAGCCGCCGATAATGATAATCTGACCATAGTATCAACCCATCAATGACACCCATGGTGGTAAAAAAACCGTCAGCGTATGCCAGCCCACGATTATCTAAAGACATCGTTACCGTTTGGCTGGTCGCACTGCTGACTTGTGGGTACAGACACACCCAACCGTTTGGCACTGACGTCATATCGATCATGATTTAGCTATTGTCTGTTTGAGCAGCGGCTTTATTGATCACCAGCATGCAGCTATAAAACTCGCATTTTGCCAGCTCTATTTTTTGTCCACCGACGATTCGGTTTTTGATGATTTGGCTATTTAGCATATCAGCAACCATTTTTCCGCCATCATCACCCATCAATTGACGCGATAACTGATAGGCTTTTTTGGCGTGGTTTTGGCTCAGCTCTTTTTCTTTGTCTGTGTCAGTAGGATTGGCATAGTACCAGCCAAGCTCTAGATATTTTTCAGAGTCGATAATATCTAGATAAGGCGCGTCCGTTTTCATAAAGCGATATTTTGCCGCTGGATTACTGGCATAGTCCAAGCTGTTTTCGTCAGTGCTCATCACTTCGCCAAACACCGATTTTATACTATCTAACTCATCTACAGCGAGCGACTCAACCTTATCCGTACCCCATGCTGCAACATCATATCTCACTGGCGTGCCTTGCTGAGCAGTGGCGCCATCTAGGTCAGGATTGTTTGCGCTGTCCTGTACTGGCTCATTCGTCGTTGCCTGCTCAGTGGTCTCAGCATCTGGATTTGGAGCATCTTCTTTGGTGCTGTCACAGCCACTGAGCGTCACACCAACTGCCATTATCGTACCGACTAGAAGGGTCTGTAGGTTAGGATTCCACATGGATAATTTACTCACACTTTTAGATTGATCTCGAAATAGTATTAACGAGCTGGCAGGAACGCCGCTGATAACGAATAGTTTTCAATAAAGAGCATATTTCACAAATATTATAATCTAGCAGTCATTACAGCATATTGATATAGGTTTCCATATTTTATAGTTTACCCAACTGCTCAGCACTTGACTACCTCTTACGTTACGCGGAGCACTCCCCGAGAGTACAGATTTGTTAAATATATAACGTACCAAAACGACTTTCTCTTCAGTAGAAAGTAGAAAACTGCTTGCGCGTGTTTAGCGTATGTTTGCTTCAATGTCACAATTTATTTTCAAAAGCGATAAGACAGTCTATGACTAACTCTGTCACTTCCTAATCATTGATTGGCGATAGCCTCTTGGTTTGTCAATCATAGCGTTATCACTTATGATGATTGAGCGCCACTTAGTGCTTCTTTGATAGTATTTTTATTTTCTAGCCAGCGGATTATTTATGACCCAACACTTTATCGTTATTGGCAATCCAATTGCCCATAGTAAATCTCCTGAGATTCATGAGCAGTTTGCTATCCAAGCAGGGATTGATATTAGCTATCAGCGTCAGTACTGCCCTGATGATGCCGCCAGTTTTACAGCTGTCGTTGAGGCATTTTTTTGTGGTGGCGGTGTGGGCGCTAACGTGACAGTTCCTTTTAAACAAGTTGCTTATGATTGCTGTGCGGCGCGTGGTGGCTTATCAGAACATGCCAAGACGGCAGGCGCGGTCAATACATTACTGTTGAACAAAGCACTATTAGAAAGCGGCGTACCAATCACCGAAGCACTCTATGGTGATAACACGGATGGACAAGGACTTATCAATCACATTATGAGTATGGACTGGCCACTGACCGATGCTCGTGTGGCGCTAATAGGTGCAGGCGGTGCCGCTCGTGGCGTAATATTGCCATTATTTGAAGCGGGTATTGGCTCTCTCACGATTGCCAATCGCACCGTGTCTAAGGCAGCCGATTTGGTAAATGAGCTAAGCGCGGCCAGCTCAATAATCGATAACCAAAACATTGAGGTTTGCGCGACCAATGAACTCAGTGGCTCTTTTGACATTATCATTAATGCCACCTCGATTGGCTTGTCAGGTGATACGTTGCCGCTGGATGATACTCTAAACTGTCAGTACGCTTACGACATGATGTATGGTCGTCCGCTACCATTTTTACAGCATTTTGCCGCTCGCGGCGCACAGACCTCTGAAGGCTACGGTATGCTTATCGGTCAAGCCGCTTTAAGCTTTGAGCGTTGGACTGGGCATACTATCGATGTCGCACAAGCGACAACAGCGCTAAATAAAGACAGTTAATCAAAGAAAAATCTTTGTAAAGCTCTACCCTATTAACTAAAACGTAGTAACAGCCAATTTTCAAAACGGCGTAGCGGTACACGCAATCGCGTAGAGTGTATCGCCAGACCACCGCTCAATCCAATCACGCAGCCGAGCGCCGTATCAATCATACGCGCTTGGATAACGTCTCCAGCGACTGGTGGCACTGACATCGTACTACCATACTCAGCGATAAATATCGTCAGCGGCGTGATAAATATCACCGCCAGTCCATAATGCCGATCCACAAATGACTCAATCAAAAACATCATACATAATATCGCGATAGCGATGCCCCATACCGAGTGTCCCCAAGACAGCATCCAACCTGCCACGCCCATGCCAGCCAATGTACCTAATAATCGATGCAACTGTTTGATCCACATGGTTCGTAGCTGCATACCTTGGATGATAATAAAGCAGCTCATCGCTGCCCAATATGGATAAGGCAGCTCTAACAGAACGGCGACGACCAATGCCAAACTGACGAAACTTACCACGATAAGACTATCGCTAATCATATCCGGCTGATAGTCATAGACAGGTACAGAAGCAACAGGTCGCGTCGCCAATAAGAACAAACTATATAGTAGCGCTAGCAACATTGAGGAGCCACTGCCCAATATCACAAGCCCTATCGCTGAGAGCACTTGATCAATCGGCACAGGGATAAATAGCGCAATCGCACCCGCCATCAATACAAACAATCCTGCTGGTGGTGGTTGCCGATAGTAACGACCTAGCATCACTACGCTAATGCCAATCAACATGAACACGGGTAGCCGCAGCACTGGCAATAGCTGCGCGATCAGACCCAGTGCAAAGCTGAGTATCATCGCAAACCCCCAAGCCATAACTGTCACTAGCCGATGTGGTAGCCCTCCTGCAAATGGTAGGTTTAAAATAATCATTGAGCCTAGCGAGGCTTTGATACCTGAAGACAAATCACCAAAATAAGCCCCTACAAACACCGGAAAGCTAATCGCAATCGCCGCGATGATTGGCATATGCCATGGTCGCTGACTGCGATTGACTGTGAGTAAATGACTTAGCTCACCATCGATTAACCCCTTAATACGAGTTAATAGTGCGCTCAACCAAGAAGCTCGCTGTTGCTTTTTTGAGGTGTTCATAAATGGCTTTCCTATTTGATAAGTCCATTTTTCTTTAAATTTAGATAAGTCTACATAGCCCTTTATAGAATAATTTCAAGCGAAGATACAATTTACCTATACAAACTAAAATGAATTAATAACATAATTAATCATGAATAATAGTTATTAGTTATATATTTGTCGCTGTTTAAGATTTATAATCATATCAACGCCATAACAGCTGTCCGCCACTAAAGGCGTTCTAATAACTAATACATTGGAAAGCTGTTCACTAATAATTCACTTGATGACTAATATAACGTCTAGCTCATCTAAAATAAGTAAATATCGCTTACATAAGTTGTGACTCAAATATTGCGCCATAAGTCTATGATAGCGAACTAACCAAAGAGAGCGATTATGTTAACTTACAAAGCCCCCTTACGTGATATCAAATTTTTGATTAATGATGTATTTGACTATCAGACGCATTATAAAAGCTTAGACAACGGCGAAAATGCTGATCCTGAAACTGTAGACATGATTCTACAAGGCATGGCTGATTTTGCTGAAAACGTCATTGCCCCGCTCTATCAATCAGGTGGTGAAGAAGGCTGTCATTTTGAAGATGGCGTCGTGACCACGCCAAAGGGCTTCAAAGAGGCTTATGACCAGTTTGTAGAAGGCGGCTGGCAAGGTATCTCTTATCCTGAAGAGTTCGGTGGTATGAATTTGCCAACGTCAATCAACCTTATCAAAGCTGAGATGATCGGTACTGCTAACTGGTCATGGTCGATGTATCCTGGTCTATCAACAGGTTGTATCAACACGCTGCTTCAGTATGGTACTGACGAGCAAAAAGCACTGTACTTACCTAAACTGGTCGAAGGCTCATGGGCAGGTACCATGTGTCTGACTGAACCACAGTGTGGTACGGATTTGGGTCAAGTTAAATCAAAAGCCATTCCACAAGATGACGGTACCTATAAAATCAGCGGTACCAAAATCTTTATCTCAAGCGGTGAGCATGACTTAACAGATAACATCGTCCATATCGTTCTAGCACGCCTACCAAATGCACCAGAAGGCACACGCGGTATCTCACTATTTATCGTACCAAAATTCACCCCGAATGCTGAAGGTGAAGCTGGCGAGCGCAATGCCGTAGTTTGTGGTTCAATTGAGCACAAAATGGGCATCAGCGCATCTTCGACATGTGTATTGAACTTTGATGGCGCAGTCGGCTACCTAATCGGCGAACCGCACAAAGGCCTAAAAGCCATGTTCACATTCATGAACACGGCTCGTATCGGTACTGGTATCCAAGGTCTGGCGCATACTGAGTTGTCTTTCCAAAATGCACTGCCATATGCCAAAGAGCGCCGTTCTATGCGTACGCTATCTGGTACTAAAGATCCTGAAAAAGTAGCTGATGCTATCATCCATCATGCTGACGTACGCCGTATGCTACTGACGCAAAAAGCCTTTGCTGAAGGCGGTCGCTCAATGATTTATCATTCAGCACGTTATGCCGATAAAATGGCACAAGGTATCGTTAATGGCGATGATGAAGAGTTCGAAAAGTGGGACGACAAATTGGGCTTCTATACGCCAATTCTAAAAGGCTTCTTAACTGAGCTAGGTATCGAAGCTGCTAAGCATGGTCAGCAAGTCTATGGTGGTCACGGCTACATCAAAGAATGGGGCATGGAGCAAGTCGCTCGTGATGCTCGTATCGCAACGATGTACGAAGGCACCACTGGCGTACAGGCGCTTGATCTACTAGGCCGTAAGGTTATCTTGCAGTCTAAAGGTAAAATCATCCGTGATTACACCTCTAGTATCATGAAATGGTGTGGTGAGTATGCTCTGGATAAAGACATGCGTAAATTCGTTTGGGCACTAACCAAACTATGTGCTGAGTGGAATACCTTGACTGTACGCTTGATGCTGATGGCACGTAAAGACCGTGAAATCATCTCAGCAGCATCAGATGATTTCCTAATGTACTCAGGCTATGTGATGATGGGTTATCATTGGGCGCGTATGGCAGCTGTCGCTTATGAAAAGCTAGAAAATGGCGGCACAGAAGCACCAGAGTTCTATAAAGCAAAAATTCAGACTGCTGAATTCTACTTTGATAAGTTGCTACCACGCACTTCTGGTCACGCAGAAGCGATGGTTGCCCCAAGCGAAAGCATGACATCAATGGAAATCGATCACTTTGCTTTCTTAGATTAAAATTGACTAATACAGCATCTATAATCAATAAAAAAGCGCCTATCATTTAGGCGCTTTTTTATGCTTAACTGAAAACATGCTTATACATAATACACAGCAATGAGTAATTTAAGGCAAGTACTGTTAGCTACCAAGCGTTTTCTTATGATACACCGCACTTATCTCTTCAACTTCTACACATATCTGCAATGCCGCACGCCCTGACTGCTCTGCGCCTATTTTTTCCTCGATAGTAGCAACCAACAGCTCAGCCAACTGGTCACGAGTGGCCATATCACGTCCGCTCATGAGCTTTAGGTGAGCATAAATAAATCCATTGGCTTGTTCATCGTCTTCAACACCTACTAGAAATGAATCAATAGGTACAATGCGTGCTTTGATATCAGCAGGTTGCTTAAACTGACCACTATCCCATAACACTTTGTTTAGCGATTTGAGCAATGATTCTTCGTGAGCGATACTGACGTTGGGTGTCACTTGAATGGTTAGATGTGGCATGAGCATGTCCTTAAATGTAGATAAAAATAATAGATAAGCTGGCGTACAAGTCTACTCCTTATCGCTATGGTCAATCTACAGTAATCTTGCGCCAAAATATCTTCAATACAAGCAAAACCAGTATAGATTACTCATAAATATGCTTAGCAATATGGAGGTTTTATGATAAACAGATTATCACAACCGTAGGATATTTTATTCATCAGTGATATCACTAAAGCAAGCATCAAGCGTCGCGGCCAACTGTGAAGGCGGCAATTCAATCTCCAGACCGCGGCGACCCCCACTTACATAGACAGTGGCCCGATCTTGAGCTGTGCTATCTATGACAGTTTTTAGTCGTTTTTTTTGACCCAGTGGACTGACACCGCCCAACACATAGCCCGTACTACGCTCTACTTGTTTGGGGTCGGCCATCTGTACTTTTTTGCAAGATAGCAACTTGTTAGAAGATAGCGCCTTAGCCATTTTTTTAAAGTTAAGTGTCTTATCGACTGGCAATATCGCCACAGCCAGTACGCTAGTATCGGTAGTCACTACTAAAGTTTTGAAAACTTGTGTCACCGCTACGCCAAGTTTTTCTGCGGCTTCTAAGCCAAATGAAGCGGCATTGCTGTCATGAATATATTCGTGTACTTGGTAATCAAGGTTACGTTTTTTGGCAAGATCGATAGCTGGAGTCATAAGTTTTAGGCTTAATAAAGTGAAATTGAAAAATGGACGCTATATTTATGAGTCATCGGTGATATAAATATATTATTACCCTAAATATATGAACTTTCAAATGTTTGAGCATTTTGTATAATTGGTCACTCACTACAGCGTAACCAAACCGTATTAATATTGGTAGTATATACAGACACTATATATCGCTTTGGTGGCTTTTATGGCATCATAAGCGCAACATATTTGACTATTTTTGATACTGATTATGATACCGAAGTTCTTAAAAAAACGGATTTTTAAAGCGCCAGTCGCGACTGACCGTGCGTCTGAAACTGATACTGCTGAAACTGATGGCAATGTAGTTGCTACTAAGCCTTATTCTAATGCACCGATCAATCAGCTGTATCGTAAGCTGTCAGGTCAGATGCTCGATATCGCTGTAAAACCTAAGTTATTAGGCGAGCTACCTGAGTTCGACAATGATGATCAGACGCTACGGTTTTATGTACTACAGGACTATTCTCGTTCCAACAGTATTCTGATTGACTTGCAGACGCAAGAGCACAACTTACCGCCAGCACTGGTTGGAGTAAATGATGCCGCCCATAATATTAAAGAAAATGCGGCCATCATATTTTTGAATCACCCAAGTGCTAAAGACAGCCAATTGTCACCTCGCCTTTCTCGCTTAGTGTCTGCTGTATTGCAATATCCCGAGCTAAAGGTACGTTTAGTACCAGTATCGATTCTGTGGGGACGCGCACCTGAAAAAGAAGATTCGTTATTTAAGCTACTGACTGCTGACAACTGGCAAGATCCTAGCATTACTAAGCAATTATTTAATATCGGGGTGATGGGCCGCGACACTTTTGTACAGTTTCACCCACCGCAAGACTTACGTACCATTATCAATGACAATCTTAAAGGCGACGTGGAAGGGCCTGCCACCTTTGACTCAGTCGCTACAGACGCCATTAAAGCAAATTTAACCGCGGCGGATTCAGTCGATACAGAGTCAACGGCCACTAACAGTGATGCCGCAGCTGACGCTGAGCAGACACCAAGCTATGCGTTAGTCGCATCAGCTGATAGCAATCGTGAACTGGTTCGTATGTTGCAGCAGCAGCTATCGATTTATTTAGACAAGCAGCGCGCCAGTATGCTCGGCCCAGATCTATCAGATAGACGTAACTTGGTAGACAAACTGGTGTACTCGCCAGCGATCAAACATGCAATTGAGATGGAAGCGGCCGAAAAAGGGACCAGCGTTCGAGAAGCTCGCAGTCAGGCCAGAGGCTATGCTAATGAGATGGTCAATGACTACTCTCATTCCATTATTCGTGGTTTTTATAAATTTCTGACATGGTTATGGACGCAGTTGTATGACGGCGTAGAAGTTCATCACTTCGAGCGAGTACGTGACCTTGCGACCGATTATGAGCTGATTTATGTGCCTTGTCATCGCAGCCATGTCGACTATCTATTACTGTCTTATGTTATCTACAAACGTGGCCTGAGTATCCCTTATGTCGCAGCAGGTGACAATTTAGATGTACCTGTATTAGGCCCACTATTACGCGGTGCCGTTGCTTTTTATATTCGTCGTAGCTTCCGTGGTAACGCGCTATATACCGCTGTACTGCGTGAATATATGCATACCCTTATCACGCGTAACACCCCGATTGAATACTTCATCGAAGGTGGTCGCTCACGTTCAGGTCGCCTGCTACCACCGAAAATGGGTATGCTAGCGATGACTGTGCATAGCCAACTACGTCAAACCAATAAGCCTGTGGTATTTATTCCAACTTATATTGGTTACGAGCGTATTATGGAAGGCGGTACTTATGTCGGTGAGCTAAAAGGTAAACCAAAAGAGTCAGAGTCTTTGATTGGATTACTCAAAGTTGGCCGTAAAATCGAACGTATCTTTGGTAATGTGCACTTGAGCTTTGGTACGCCGTTGCACCTTAGCGAATTTATGACAAAATTCGATGTGCCAGCCAATAGCTTACCATCCGATCGTACTGACTCACCGCTTGATGAAAAGACCAGCGCCATGGTTGATAACATCGGGGTGAAAGTCATGCAGCATATCAATAAAGCTGCAGTAGTAACCCCTGTCTCGCTGCTGTCATTGGTTCTGCTATCGGCACCGAAAGCTGCATTGGATGAAAACATCTGCCGTGAGCAAATCGCTTTGTATCAAGGTCTGGCTCAGCAGCTGGTCTATGCAGAGGATACGGTTATCACTGATATGACGCCGCAGCAAATCATCGATTATGGTATTAAGCTAAAACTTATTGAGCGTACGCCGCACATCTTGGGCGATATCATTCAGGTCGCAGGCAAGCAAGCGGCATTACTTAGCTACTTCCGTAACAATATTTTGCATGTCTTTATTTTGCTATCTTTCCTATCTGCGCTAGTCGCACGCAACGGACGTATCAAACGCAGCCGTCTCGATAGTATCGCTGAGCAGCTATATCCGTTCTTACAAAGTGAGCTATTCTTATATTATCCAGCACACGGCTTGGCTGATACGCTCAATAAGAAAGTTGATAATCTGCTGTCTCATGGACTCATCGTTGACTTGGGTGATGATACGCTCAGCGTTCCTGAGTCTAATAGTAAGCATTATCAGCAGCTGCAAGTACTGGCGACACCCGTTGGACAAAGCCTTGAGCGTTATTTTATGACGCTTGCTTTACTTGCTCAACAGGGCTCTGGTAATTTGACTGAAAATGAAGTTGTGGACCTGTGTCACCTACTCGGACAGCGTTTGTCTGTGCTTTATGCAGATGATATTCCTGACTTCTTTGATCGCGCCTTATTTACCAGTTTCATTAGTGCGTTGACTCGTCTTAACTATCTACAAAAAGACGATGAAACAGGCATACTGACTTTCGACCATCGTATTAACGACATCGCTCATCATGCTAAGTACGTGCTAACGCCTGATATGATGCAAATCTTGCAGCAAGTCGCTAGTTTAGACGAAGAAGAAATCACTCACGCCATTACTGAGATTAGTAATAAAAAACAGCGTAAATTTGGGCGTAAGCGTTAGTCTTAACAACTACCCATACCCTTTAAGATTTTACGCTAAACAAAAAAAGACCGCTAATCATTAGCGGTCTTTTTTTGGATTGAACTATATTAAGCAGCCGTATTAGTTGGTAATCTTCTTGTACTTGGCACGTTTAGGACTGGCATCATCACCCATTGTCTTTTTACGATACGCTTCAAACTCAGTATAGTTACCATCGAACCAAACTGGGCCTTCTTCTTCGAATGCCAAGATATGAGTCGCGATACGGTCAAGGAACCAGCGATCATGCGATACGACCATTACTGTACCTGGGAATACTTGAATCGCATCCTCTAGTGCACGTAAGGTTTCGATATCCAAATCGTTTGATGGTTCATCGAGGAGCAATACGTTTGCGCCTTGCTTTAGCGTCTTCGCTAACTGCAGACGGTTACGCTCACCACCTGATAATTGACCGACGTGCTTTTGCTGATCTGAACCTTTGAAGTTAAAACGTCCGATATAGGCACGGCTTGGCGTGGTGTAGTCGCCAACGGTAATGATATCAAGGCCATCAGAGACTTCTTCCCACACGGTTTTGTTATCATCTAGATGATCACGTACCTGACCGACATAGGCAACTTTAACACTTTCACCCAAATCGACTGAACCAGTATCTGGTGTATCGCGCTCAGTAATCATGTTAAACAGCGTGGTTTTACCCGCACCATTTGGACCGATAATACCAACGATACCACCAGCTGGTACATTAAAGCTTAGGTTTTCATACAGCAGACGATCGCCGAATGATTTAGAGATGTCATTAATCTCAATAACCTTGTTACCCAAACGTGGACCAGGTGGAATATAAATCTCAGAGGTCTCATTACGTTTTTGGAACTCAGTTGAGTTCAACTCTTCAAAACGCTGTACACGAGATTTAGACTTAGCCTGTTGGCCTTTTTGGTTTTTGCGAATCCACTCAAGCTCTTTTTTCAGCGCTTTAGCAAATGATTCTTCTTGCTTATTCTGCTGCTCTAGACGCGTGTTCTTTTGCTCTAGCCACTCCGTATAGTTGCCTTCGTACGGATAGCCATGGCCACGGTCAAGCTCCAAGATCCACTGAGCGACATTATCCAAGAAATAGCGATCATGGGTAATGGCAACGATAGTACCGCTGTAGTTCTGCAAGAACTGCTCTAGCCATGCAACAGACTCGGCGTCCAAATGGTTGGTCGGTTCGTCAAGTAATAGCATGTCAGGGCGAGACAATAGTAGACGGCATAGTGCCACACGGCGTTTTTCACCACCTGATAGTTTGCTAACGTCCGCATCCCACGGTGGCAGACGGAGCGCATCGGCCGCTTTTTCTAGCTGGTTGTTTAAGTTGTGCGCATCCCAAGACTGGATGATGTCTTCCATCTTGCCTTGCTCTTCAGCAAGCTTATCAAAATCAGCATCAGGCTCTGCGTATTCAGCATAGATAGCATCTAGACGAGCGAGCGCATCTAACGCTTCGCGCATACCGTCTTCGACATTACCACGAACGTCTTTGCTATCATCTAGCTGTGGTTCCTGTGGCAGATAGCCAACTTTGGTACCTGCCTGAGCGCGCGCTTCACCACTAAACTCAGTATCCACGCCTGCCATAATGCGTAGCAAGGTTGATTTACCTGAACCGTTGATACCCAAGACACCGATTTTGGCACCAGGGAAAAACGATAGGTTGATATTTTTTAGGATTTCACGCTTAGGGGGAACAAGTTTTGACACGTTGTTCATCGTGTAAATATATTGAGCCATTAACACTCCGATAGACTGCATAGAAGAGAACAGCAAATGCAACTCAGCGATGATGCCAAGCGTGCCGTACCTCAAAATCAGGGTTACAAATTATAGGTCATTATCGCATTGTGGCGCATACCCTGCAAGCTGACAGGTTGTTTTACCAGTTGTTTTACTGTTTTTGACAGCAGGCTATGCCTTTTGGCTATAAAACTCGCTTTAAAAAATAACTTATGAGGTCTTATCCTAATGAACTAACTTAACATTTTGATTCATTAGCGTTTTATAAAGACCACAAAAAATAGCATCAAAACTTTCGCAAATTTAATCAATAGCCGTTAGCATGTTAGTGTGGCTTAACAAGGTCTAATGGTTCGATTATCAAAATCGATTGATCATCTGACCTTGTGCTTGTCTCAACACTCACTTTCATAGCTATCATACAGGTACTGATAATATGGCCAACGGCTATCGCCCTGAAATAGTTCAACGTGCGTTTGTCGATTTTATCGGATCGCGCTTACATCCGTTTTGGTCATTGATAACGCCCAAGCTACGCCTGATCGCTCGCTATACGTTAAGTGATGATTTGATAGCACTTCGTTTTGAGACCAATCGAGCTTTTAGGCAGCAGACTTCTGAGCTGATGGGTGGTTGGCAAGGCGGTCAATATCTTGATTTGCGTGTTTGTATCGATGGAGTTTATCACCAGCGTAGCTACTCGTTAGTGGGCTTGGATCATCAACCCCTCTGGTGGCTCGATGATGCTACCGATAATAATACAGCAGACCAATGCCATACGATAACTATCGCGATTAAACCGCAAGGATTGGTATCTAACCATTTAACCAAGCAAATGCCACTGGCTAGCGTCGTTGATACAAGCCTGCCACTTGGGCATTTCACTTTGGAACAGACCTCGATAGCAGCGCAGAACACCTCAAACGACAACAAACCTACTCCTTTGCTATTTATTGCTGGTGGTAGCGGTATTACGCCTATGCTCGGACTTATCAATCAAGCCCTGAGTAATGGACATCAGGTGACGCTATTGCATTACAGTCGAACTGTTTCATCCAAGCTGCAACATCAGTGGCAACAGCTGAGCGATGCATATCCAGACTTCATTTATCATCTAATCCATACTGAAGATCCGACTACCTATTTGGCTGGCGAACGATACTTGAGCGCAGAGGGTTTGTTATCACTTAATTTACCATTGGTAGATACCAAAATATTTGCGTGCGGTTCACAGGCTTTATTAGCTGGCTTATATAAAACAGTAAACGAGATTAGCGTGCTACAAAACATCCAGCTACGTGACAACATTATCGTAGAAAATTTCGGTAATGCATTGACTGATTTTGATGGCGACGGTAATCAGTTACTAGATAATGCACTACAGACAGAGTCGCATACGGTGTATTTACGATCACGGCAACGGCAGTTCGATAGCGACACTACATTACTCGTTGCTGCCGAAAATGCAGGTATACGTCTAGCCTATGGTTGTCGGCAAGGCATTTGCCAGTTGTGCCGCTGTAATAAAGTCAGCGGTTTGGTCAAAAACGTCCAGACAGGGAAAGTGAGCGGGGATGGTTACGAGTCTATTCAGACTTGCATTAATATTGCCATGACTGATGTGGTACTCGATGTTTAATTAATGGTTTAATAGAACGACTGGCTCAATAGAAAGCATATGCCAGACAACCTATGAGAAATAGAAGACAAGCGTTACTTTATAGGCTACAACTCAGATAACTTATCAAACCGGATGCAGTGCTGCTTATTCATGCCGTTTCGGTTAAGGATTTATTTATGCGCTTACTACCACCCGTTACTACGCCACAATCTGCAGTGCCTATCTTGACGCCCCTGTCCGATGCACAGCTAGCAAAAAATGCGCCTTTACCTTTGACGCCGCAAACGCCTTACTCGCAGCTTAATGATGAAGCAATCAATGATAGCGGTCAGCCAGACACATCAACACGGACTCGCTACCCAACAGTAACTGATGCTCCTCTATCAAAGCCTCAAAGTGATGCTTTAGCCGTAGAGCTCAATGTCCTATATAAAAGCGTCATGGACTCGCTAGGCAGTAAGGATGCACGCTACATACAGCGGATATATGCCACTGTGGTATATAGTGAAGTTATTGCCCGTGGTCTACTTGCAGCGGCTGGGCGTATGCCATCAAAACGCAGTCTTGTCACTACTTGGCTACTAGGTACGTCTTTACTTAGCTTTAGCAAAATATTGAACAACATGGAGCTGGGTCATAACGTCATGCATGGTCAGTATGACTGGATGCAACACCCGCACCTTAATAGTCAAAAATTCGACTGGGATATTGTCTGCCCTGCTCCATTATGGCAACACTCTCATAATTATCTACATCACACTTTTACCAATATTGTTGGCCGTGATCATGACGTAGGCTATCACTTGATTCGAGTGACTAACGAGCAGCCTTGGACGCCAGAAGATCGCTACAATATGTTTAGTACAGCGGTACTGGCATTTGGCTTTGAATGGGCAGTAGCTTTTCACGACATCCAAATCAGTGCCGATGAATATGCTGACTCTCCTGATTTGCACAAAATCATGCAGCAAAAGTCTCGCGCGTTATTTGCCAAAATTGGACGGCAAATAGGCAAAGACTATATCGCACTGCCATCTGTAGTAGCGCTGACACTAGGTCGTCGTAGCGCCTTTAGTACGCTGAGCGGCAACATGACTGCCAACACTGTCCGTAACCTATGGACGTGGGCGGTGATTTTCTGTGGGCACTTCACTGAGCAAGCGCATATCTATACCCATCTCGATGCCAATGAAAGTAGAGGCGACTGGTATGTACGCCAAATCCTTGGCTCTAGCAATATTAAAGGCAGTAAATGGTTCCATCTTTTAACAGGTAATTTGTCCCACCAAATTGAGCATCATATATTTCCCGATATGCCAGCTGCCCACTATGCAAAGATTGCACCGCAGGTACAGGCCATATGCCGTAAGTATGGTTTAAGCTATAACACTGGCCGCTTTGGTACGCAACTCAAGCAAGTACTCGGACGTATTTATCACTTTAGCAAACCTAGTGAAAAAGAATGGCAAGCCTATATGCAATCAACGGAAAATGCAGATAGTACTACTCATAAAGATGATAGGTCAGCGGCCAATTTAGAAGACAAATTATCGACAGAAAGTACTAGTGGTCTCACTCGCTTTCTACCTCCAGTCGTTCGTAAAGCCATATCCTATGCATGGTGACATATTCAGATTTGCAACTAGATACGGCCATGATAAGGTAGGACAACAAACATAGATGACGTTAACAGTCGTCCTATCAACCATTACGGTAAGCGTCTAGATTGTTAAGCATCAAACCCACATACTAAACTGGCACTATTAAATTAATAAAATATTTAGTTCATAATAAAAATTTGATAATAAGAAATGGAGTATATTAATGAGTAATCAAGCCTCTAAACCAAATCTAGACATTGTTCATAATCAAGCAGCAAAACGCTTTGAAACCTCTATCGATGGTCAGACAGGTTATATTAGCTATCAGGAAAGTGCTGACAAGTTGGTCTACGATCATACTATCGTACCGCAGCAATTAGGCGGTCAAGGCGTTGGTTCAGTACTGGTAAAGCACGCATTAAATTATGCACGCGAGCAAAACAAGAAAGTAGTACCACAATGCTCATTTGTCGCGTCATACATTAGCAAGAACCCTGAGTATCAAGATTTAATTTAAATAGCTAAGTAATCGGTTCAATTAATTCGTTAACGAGACTCAGTTAAGTGATATCGGGCGAAGCAGAAAAATATGTAGATATTTATTTAGCATAGGAGACATACCACAGCACCACTTTTAATAAACCAATTCGACATAACAATAAAGGTTATTAATATGAGTAGTTTATCTGACAAACAAATTAATCTACAGCTAGAAGAGCTTGCTGGTTGGCAGCGTGACGGCAATAGCATCGTTAAGACCTATCATTTTAGCGATTTTATCGAGGCTATGAGCTTTATGAATCAAGCGGCATTTCATGCTGAAGCGCTTGAGCACCATCCAGAATGGCGTAATATCTACAATATCGTAGAGGTTCGTTTAACCAACCACGATACAGGTGGTATATCTAGTCTGGATATTCGTTTAGCCAAGCGTATGGAGCATATTATTCAGCCTAAACGGTTATAATCGCAAGTCTATAATGCATACCTTGATGCCGATTATCCTAGTTTTCTAACGATTACCTTCGTTAAAGCAGACAAAAAAAGACCCTCGATTGAGGGTCTTTTTCATAATAATTCTTTATAACAGTGAGTCGTGTTTACATTTTACGACTGACAAAGGCAACAATAAACAAAATCACAGCGACTGCTAAGAAAATGTATGCCAAATTAGCAGACAAGCCTGCGACACCACCAAAACCTAGGAAACTCGCTAATAATGCGATTACTGCAAAAATAATAGCCCAACGAAACATAATCTTCTCCTCAAATAATGGTAAAAAACAGATATTAGAATTTATATAGCATCTATTTAACTTGTTTTTATCTAATGCTAGTTATTACTATTTACGCTTATAGATTAGCAATGTTCGTCTCTAAAAAACGTTCATTTTAGTAATAATATCGGTAGGTTATGTAAAGTTTGTAGTGACTGTTAATGTCTCATACCTCTTTTTCTTTAATAGATGATATTTTCGAAATAGAATTATATTTCTGAATACAGTGTTATTTAACTGAGCGTTCTTAAACTAAGTGCTTTTTAATTGAACGTGTTTTTATTAGATGCTCTTTTACTGGACTCTGTTCCCCTAACTGCAGGTAGAACTATTTTAAATTTCTCACGTTATATGTGAAGTAGTATGTGAGGTAGGCTGCAAACTATAAACTGTAGCGACCTCACAAACCCCTAACCTAATCAAACGACTTGGTTTATAGTTTACTATCCACTTATTCTCAAATCTATTAAGGACAATACATATGGATACCAATACGGATACTGAAACCCCTATACAAAAAACCAGCGGCGACACACGCCCTTATGCAGTTGTTCTATATGGTGCGACAAGCTTCGTCGGTCAGATCACTGCCCACTATTTAACCAATTTTTTATCAAATAATAAGAACGAAGATGGCTCAAATGTATCATGGGCAATCGCAGGTCGTGATGAAGATAAACTCAATAAGTTGCAGGCCAAACTTGAGAGCAAGGTAGACATTATTATTGCCAACAGTAACGATGCTGCCAGCCTTGATAAGATGACCAAACAAACTCAAGTCATTATCTCTACTGTCGGTCCTTATCTAAAATATGGTGAGCCACTGATTAAATCTTGTGCTGAAAACGGTACGGATTATGTCGACCTTACTGGTGAGGCTATTTTCATTAAAGATATGATGGATAAATACCAAGACACTGCAAAGCAAAGTGGTGCCCGTATCGTCAACTCTTGTGGTTTTGATTCTATCCCATCAGATTTGGGTGCGTACTTTACCCAAGCCAAGGCAGAAGAAAAATTCGGCGAGACCTGCAATGTCATCCATATGCGTGTCAAAGCAGCGAAAGGTGGTATTTCAGGTGGTACTATTGCGTCAATGGCATCAATATTTGAAGAAGCTGGTGAGGACAAAGCACGCCGCAAACAAGTGGCTAACCCTTACCTGTTAAACGATGATAATGATGCACCAAACGTACGCCAGAATAATGTCAGCAAACCAGTATATGACAGCAATCATAAGCGCTGGTTAGCACCGTTCGTCATGGCAACCATCAATACGCGTATCGTCCATCGTACTAACCAATTGCTCAGCTATGAATACGGTCGCGATTTTAAATATGACGAAGCGATGTGGATGAAAGATGGCGTCAAAGGAAAACTGTCTAGCTATGCCATGAGCGCAGGTTTATTGGGCTTTGCTACTGCGATGATGATCAAACCAAGTCGCGAGTTACTATCCAAGCACGTCTTACCAAAAGCTGGCTCAGGTCCTTCTAAAGACGAGCAAGAGAACGGCTACTTTGATATTCGTCACTTTGGACAAACGGCCAAAAATGACACTATTACTGTTAAAGTAACAGGTGATAGAGATCCTGGTTACGGCAGTACCTCTCGTATGATTTCGCAGGCGGCATTATGTCTGGCACAAGATATCAGCAAAGAGGACGTTGGCGGTGGGTTCTGGACACCAGCATCTGCGATGGGAGATAAGCTAATAACTCGCTTAGAAGCGCATTCTGGTCTTAGCTTTGAAGTGATTGATAGTTAATCTATTGAATGATAACAAAGGCTCAATGTTTTTATGACCGTATCTTGGTTTCGAGATACGGTTTTTTATTACCTACTTTAAAATTTCAGCTAGGATTAAATTGAGAACAACGTATTTTTTTGGTGAACAATGTTTCTGTTTCCCAATTATTTAATACTTTATGATACTAACCATTAATCCAATATTGCTACTATCGTTTTATAAATATTGTAGAAAAATTATATGTAAACATTAGTTTAATTAAATGTATATCATCAAAGAACTTATGTACTAAAATCTGATAATTATCTAAACACTGGTTTTGAATTATAAATAAAAACTTTTAAAAGAAGTCTCTATAGCACTGATAGATAGCACTCAAAAAACTATTAATAACAATTAGCTAAGATAAAACAGCGACTATAAGCAATCAAATACTCATATGTTGAATACTAGAGACATTGGTAGATATTTATAGTCAACAGACTCATTTATTAACAGCTTTAATAACACAATCAACCTTTGCTACTAATGAATCTTTAACAAAATTTAAAGACAGAATACTAGCTAGACTTTAGATATGGCAGTTTCATAACGTCACAAGAAAACATTAAACTGTTAGAACCTTAATGAGTTTGCTACTGAAATATAAACTACATCATTGATAATTTGCATACAGTATTTACAGACACCTTTAAATAAAAACGGCTCATCATTAAATATGAGGTATCGTTTTTAACTATTGCTAATTATGTATCATGGAGTTCTATAATGAAAAAGAATATTTTATCACTAATCGTCGGCGCTACCCTTGTATTACCAACTATGGCAATGGCAGCACCCGTTAACAATAGCGATCTAATGCCAGCAGATATGCGTAATTCTGCTGTCAAGAGCACTGTACAGGCCGAAATAGAAGGTCCTGATGGTGAGTTGTTAGCGACTCAACCTGGCGCTGTAGATGTTGAAGCGTCAAATACTGCTGATGTCGATATGGACATGGATAATGAAGCAGATGAAATGAACGACGAAACTGACGATATGGATAATGAAGCAAGCGATGATAACGCAGCTTTGATGAACAACGCTCAAGCAACAGCCAATGCGGCAGCAATGACTACTGCTACAACCGCTCAAGCTCCTGTACAGAACGCTCAAGCGCCTAACATGCAACACAGCAATGCAGACTATCAGCCTTTAATCGCAGGTGAAGCGGCTACTGAGAATAAAGTTGCAGATGCTGCTAGTACTTTGCAAGAAAAGAAAAAAGACAAACGTGGTGAGTTATTAGCTACTCAGCCAGCAAACGTACAGTTTAAAGAAAACCGTCGTATCGCTGTATCACGCTAAGCAGATAGGTAGTTTGTTTGATTAGTTTGTAAGCGTACTACTTATATAAAAAGGCAGCCATATGGCTGCCTTTTTATATATCAAACTATCAATTTTAGCTATTTTTATCAGTATTTATTTCTTAGTTTTAGTCACGCCAGCTTCTTGTAATAAAGCGCCGAATGTACCCATTTTACTTGGGGCTTCAGCTTTATCATTTTTTACTGGCTTACTACGATTGCTCGCGTTGTCTTTATCCTGACGCTTGCCACGTGGCTTAGACGGACGTTTGTCAGCAGCTGGACGGCTATTATTTGGACGGTCACTATTGGTATTATTGCGTGGACGACTGGTTTTCTCGCCATCTGTACTAGCTGTCGTAGACTTGGCAGCAGTACGGACAGGTTTTTCAGACTCAGGTTTCATGCTAAAGCCGATACGACCACGTTTCTCATCGATAGAGATAACCCGTACCGATACGATATCGCCAGGTTTGACACGGTTCATAGGATCTGCGACAAAGTCATTGGCCATCTGCGAGATATGTACCAGACCATCCTGATGCACACCGACATCAACGAAACAACCAAAGGCCGTTACGTTAGTGACTACCCCTTCTAACGTCATGCCTTCGCTCAAATCTTTGATACTATTGACATCATCACGGAAATTGGCCGTTTTAAACTCAGGACGAGGATCACGAGCAGGTTTAGCAAGCTCTTCGATAATCGCTTTTACGCTGACATTATCATCGTTAGCAGCCAGCGCAGTCGTATCAATCGTATTTAACACGCCATCATTACCGATGATTTCTGACAACGGCTTGTCCGCTTGTGCGAGTAAGCTATCAACCAATGCATAACTCTCTGGATGCACACCAGTGGCATCCAATGGATTGCTACCATTATGAATACGCAAGAAACCAGCTGCTTGCTCAAATGTCTTAGCGCCTAGACGTGGGACATTTTTGAGCGCTTCACGGCTATCAAATGCACCATGCTCTTTGCGATAAGTGACGATTTGCTGCGCCACATTGCGGTTAAGACCTGCGATGTGAGCTAAGATAGCTGGGCTGGCTGTATTTACATCCACACCCACGGCATTCACACTATCTTGAGTTACTTTGTCCAGACTGTCTGCAAGCTGGTTTTGATTGACGTCATGCTGATATTGACCCACACCAATGGCTTTTGGATCAACTTTAACAAGCTCTGACAATGGATCTTGCAAGCGACGCGCGATAGAAACCGCACCACGTACAGAAACGTCTAGATTGGCAAGCTCATCACTAGCAAGTTCACTCGCTGAATAAACAGACGCACCCGACTCGTTAACAATAACGGCTTTGGCTTTTAGTGCATCATTCGCAGCCAAAATCTCTTTGATCATCGCATCTGTTTCGCGACTTGCCGTACCATTACCGATAGCGACCAAATCAACGCTATAAGTGCTCAACAGCGCATCGATGACTTTTTTGGCTTCATCCATCTTATTATCAGGTGCAAACGGATACACTGTCGCGATGACAGGCTTCTCTTCGCTATCTGACATGACATGACCTTGCGCATCGACGATGGCCATTTTTACGCCATGACGGATACCAGGGTCGACACCCAAGATTACTTTAGGACCTGCAGGTGCAGACATTAGCAAATGCTGTAAGTTGCTAGCGAACACATCAATCGCATCCGCTTCTGCGGCTAAGCGCTTTTCAGTTAATAGGCGATGCTCAATATGCGGACGCCATTTGTCTTTCCACAAGCTACTGGCTGCCTCTGACAAAAACTCACGGCGTGCTGCTGGCGCTTTGGCATCAACATCGAAATGATTGATAATTTTTTCGATAAATGGTGCGTCTTCGCCTTCAATTTTTAGACCTAAGACGTTTTCTTGACGACCGCGCAACATTGCTAATAGGCGATGATTTGGCAGTCGAGCAAGGCTTTCGCTATGCTCAAAGTAGTCTTTGAATTTCTCGCCAACTTCGCGCTTTTCTTCGCTCGCAACGCTCGATACGATACTGGCAGTTTTGGCAAAGCCACTGCGCAAGTTATCTAGCAAGCCCAATGCTTGTGTCCATTCATCAACGATAATCGCCTGTACGCCAGCGAGTTGTTTTTCAATATCGCTAAAATCAACCTCAATTTCATTACCACTGTCATCAGTGATACTTGACTGGACTTGATAATCAGCCAAGGCATCTGTCGGAGTGATTTCTTGGGTCAAGACCGCTTGAGCAGCAGTATCAAGACCAGCGGCACGAGCTTTAGCAGCAGGTGAACGACGACGCGGACGATATGGCAGATAGATGTCTTCAAGCTCAAGCTTAGACGTCGCATTATCGATACGCGTCTGTAGCTCATCGGTCAGATTGCCCTGTGTGCTTAGCAGCTCAGTAATTTTGAGTCGACGTGTTGCCATGTCACGCTCGTAATTAAGAGACTTCTCTAAAGCACGCAGCTGCGCATCATCAAGATTCTGAGTCTTTTCTTTGCGGTAACGCGCAATAAAAGGAACCGTCGCGCCTTCATCATAAAGTTTGACAAACGCATTGACTTGAGCAGTCTTAATGCCAAGCGCGCGAGCAAGCTTGTCGTGAATATTCGCGTGTGTGGTTGCATCTAAAACCTGTGCATTTGTCGAGGTTTGAGATGACGTTAAGGTATCAGTGCTACTCATATACGTATCAATCGTTGAGAAATGTAGCTTTGCATTATAGCAAAAGCTGCATGAATAAAAATCCTTTTTATCTTTTCGTTATTTATTGCGCTTTTTAGGACGTAAATCGTTCTATATCAAACATCCTATGGACTTGTTAAACAAACGCATACAGCATTTATTATCATGGGTGATGCAATTCTCGGTGCAATCTTATACACTAAAGTATCAATAACACAAATATTGATATGTGCTGACGTATTGAACAATAGTTTTTAATTTTATGAAGTGCTTATTCGTAACCAATAATTAAATAATGATAATTAATGGCAGTGTTTTTGCTCATAGCTATTTACTTGTAGTTTCTGATAACAATAATTTTTATAAAAGGATGCCTGTATGACTGATAACAACAGCCCTGACACGTTGACTCAGCGTATTTTAGTCGTCGATGACGACGCTCGTCTGCGCTCTTTGTTGCAACGCTTCCTAGAAGACGACGGCTTTGTCGTTCGCACCGCTCATGATGGCAGTCAGATGGACAAACTCATGCAACGTGAGCTTTTCTCTTTGGTCGTACTCGATTTGATGCTGCCAGGCGAAGACGGTATCAGTATCTGTAAGCGTCTACGTGAAGACAATGCAGATATTCCTATCATTATGCTGACTGCTAAAGGTGGGGATGCTGACCGTATCGCAGGTCTAGAAGCGGGTGCAGATGATTATCTGCCCAAGCCTTTTAACCCAAAAGAGCTGTTGGCTCGTATCAAAGCTGTATTACGTCGTCAAAACCGTGAGTTGCCAGGTGCGCCAAGTCATCAAATGGAAGTGGTCGAGTTTGGTCCATGGACATTAGACCTATCGACTCGTACGCTTAAACGTGATGGTAACGTAGTCACTTTGACGACAGGTGAGTTTTCAGTGCTAAAAGCGCTCGTACAGCATCCACGTGAGCCATTGACCCGTGATAAATTGATGAACCTTGCTCGTGGTCGTGAGTGGGGTGCGATGGAGCGTTCTATCGACGTCCAAGTATCGCGTCTGCGTCGTCTGATTGAAGACAACCCTTCACAAGCACGTTATATCCAGACCGTATGGGGCGTGGGCTACGTGTTCGTTCCTGATGAAGCTGAGGTAGACGCCATCAAAAGTGAATAACTTTTGACTGATTTAATTTTTTTAATATAGGCCGTGTTTGTTTACTCTCAAACACGCGCCAATATGATGAGTCTATTTGTGAAAAACCCAATTATTTTTCAAAATATACCCTGCACGTTAGTGACAGGGTTTTTAGGTGCTGGTAAAACCACCGTAATCAATCAGTTACTGGCCTCGAAACCTGATGACGAGCGCTGGGCTCTCTTAATCAATGAATTTGGCCGTATCGGCATTGATGGTGCACTCCTAGCCAGCTCCCAAGATAGCAATCTTGAGCAAAAAAAGATTGCCATTCGTGAGGTCAGTGGTGGCTGTATTTGCTGCACCAGTCAGCTGCCCTTACAAATTGCAATCAGTCGCCTGCTCAGTGACCATCATCCGCAGCGATTACTCATTGAGCCCACAGGGTTGGCTCATCCACGTGAGCTGATACTACAACTTAGTGCGCCGCACTGGCAAACTGCCCTAAAAATGAATGCTGTGATAACCGTACTGAGTGGCGAGCAGTGGCAACAGATTAAGTATCGTGACCATGATGGTTTTCAAGCGCATGTCCGTGATGCCGACGTGCTGATAATCAATCGTTATGTCCAATTAGATACTATCGAAAAACAAGCCTTGGTAGAATGGATAACCAAGCTAAATTCGCAAGTAAAAATCATTTGGGCAGCATCAGGACTAACAGCATCTGAGACAACAGCTTCATCAGATAGTCTTGTAACAGATGCATATTCGTCTACGTTAAACGACCAACTGAATCAGCCTAGCTCTATCATTTCGAATCAACGAAAAGTTACTATCTCTAATCCTAAAAAATCGATGATTGGTTTACAGTCTCCAGCCAATTCTTTAGCAACTGTACCATCATCGAGTTCATCTACCGATGAGAGCGAGGCTCAGGCCAATCCTCAGACCAGTGCTGATAGTGGTCTCCCTTATCGCTACCATGAAGAGCAGCAAGATTTTCAATTGGCTGGATGGCGACTACCCGCTCACTACATACTAAACGCTGACGATTTACAGAATTGGTTGTTAGCATTGCCAAACTGGCAACGTATCAAAGGCGTGGTACATACTTCTGATGGCTGGATGCAGATCAATTTTAATCCTGGTAGTCTAACCACCAAAACCATTGATCCACAGACTGATAGTCGATTGGAAATTATTTTGCAATTAGGAAATGCTGTCGATAAAGCTACAGAAAAATCAGAAACTGAGAATGATGCCAAAGCGTCATCAGTATTGATAGATTGGGAAGAGTGCGATCGCGAACTGATGGCACTGGTTATATAGCAATAAGCATAAAAAGGGCGGGCATTGCTATTTTATCTAGCCATGTCCGCCCTTTCATTTTTCAACGCAACTAGGGCGTGTCCTCATTTTAAAAATGGTGATAAAAATGAGATAAATCGCAGTCAAACAAGGAAAATAGCGCAGATAATATCGAGATATTAGTCAGCTATTTGACGCTGTCTGGCAAGATTTAGCCATTTTTAACCCATTTAGATGACTATCGATTGAATTGAGGACACGCCCTAACTATTTTTTAACGCAATTGACTGTCTTTACTACCACGACGATTAAATAGCTCAGCCGCTTTTGCTTCTTGTTCAAGCTCTGTCTGACAGCTAACACAATGCTGAATACCAGGTACTGCTAGTCGCCTTGCTTCTGGAATAGGCTTACCACATTCGTCACACAGCTCAGCACTTACACCTGTCGGTAACGAACGTCGCGCGCGTTCCAATGCATCATTTACAGTTGCATCCATTTGTTCGTGCTCAGCACCATCTCTTGACCAGCCACCTGCCATAATCTTATCCTATTTTTTATTCATTATAATTAGACAATACAAATGTCTTTAATAACAAATAGATGGGGCTAGCCATGGTTAATTGCAACCTGCGATAGTGTATAAAACCGTCAATAAAGAATGACATAGTTATTTCAATTCAACTTAAAATTTCACTGCTAATCTTTAGGCTGTAACTCAATCACTTGCCCACGTACGCCAATACTTTCATCACTCATCAGACAGACATAACTTGCCATGATATCTTCAGGTGTTTTTAAACTCATAGGGTTTTCACCTGGATACGCATGGGCGCGCATATTGGTACGAGTACCACCCGGGTTAACACAGTTAAAACGTAGATTGGTTGTGTTCTGCGTCTCTTGAGTAAAGATATCACTCATACCTTCTACTGCTTGTTTGGAGAGAGCATAAGCCCCCCAAAATGCGCGAGGATGTGTGCCTACTGTACTAGAGGTGAAAACAACAGAGCCATGATCAGCATCTTTTAATAGCGGCAATAGCGCTTGAGTCAGCATAAAAGTCGCTGTGAAATTTACTTTCATCACTTGGGCAAAAGTATCGACGTCATACATCTCAAGCGGCGTCAGTTGACCTAATACACCAGCATTATGCAAGATACCATCTAATTGGCCGATTTCTTTATTAATTAGCCCTTCAAGCTGCTGCATTTCAGCATAAGTCGCTCCTTCTAGATTCATCGGCAACATAGCAGGCTGCTTACCTCCAAGGCTCTCAATCTCATCGTAAACGTATTCAAGCTTGCTACTAGTGCGTCCTAACAATAAAACAGTGGCACCATAACGCGCATAGGTCAATGCAGCAACACGGCCAATACCATCCCCCGCACCAGTCACCAAAATAGTCTTACCATCTAGGCAGTTACTTGACGGTACAAAGCTACGAATATCATCATGAGTCAAAGGATGAATAGGACTCTGAACAGTTTTTTTATTGTCTTGTGGATCGACTGGTTGATTATTATTGTCACTCATGGCATTGCTCACTACTTATCATTAAATCGTTGAGGATATGTGCTTATGGTTGTAAAACTGGTGATATACAGCAGTCTATAAATACTCAAACTTACCAGACGATATCAGTAATTTATTTAACTGCTCAGGCGTATCCGTAATATAGTCGGCGCCCCATTTTTTCAAAGACTTTTGATCTTCAGGTGGAATATATCCATAAGCGGCTAAAATCGTTGGCATGCCAGCGGCGTTGCCAGCTTCAATATCACGTACATGGTCACCGACATAGAGTACGCAGCCTGCCGCGCCTCGAGGGATACCAAGTTTTTCTAGCGCCATATACATTGGCTCTGGGTCTGGTTTGGTACGTGATACGTCATCTGGACAGACCAAAACCGCACAGCGCTGATCCAGTTGCATCTCACTTAATAGCTTTTCGGCTAAATAACGTGGCTTGTTGGTAACGATACCCCACGGTACACCTTTTGCTTCAAGCTCAGTCAGTACCGCTTCAAGCGCCTGAAACACGCAGCTATCGACACAGATATCTGCTTCATAATCATCTAAGAACTGCTGACGAAACTCAAGCAACGCTTCCTCGCTGACTTCAAGCTGATCATTATGTCTTAGCATCAATTGCACCATGGCTGAGGCACCCGCAGAGACTTGCTCGCGGATTTCCGCTTCAGGTGGTGCCTGCCAATCGTTTTCGAGACTCATCTTACCAATGATACGAACAAAATCAGCAGCAGTATCGATTAATGTCCCATCAAGGTCAAATAAAACAGCTTTTACAAATTGGGTCATAGTGAATGCTCTTGAGATTGATGACGTGTTTAGTGAAAGTATGGCAAATAAATAGCTGCGTGCAGCATTAAACCAATGGCTTTTGTACGGCTATCATATAGTTAACATCGACGTTTTGGGCAAGCCAGTAGCGTTTGGTCAGCGGATTATAATGCAAACCGATAATATCCTGACGAACAAATCCAGTATTAAGTGCCATTTTGTCTAATTCAGCTGGTGTAATAAATTTGGCATAGTCATGGGTGCCGCGATCAAGCAATCGCAGCACATACTCTGCACCAACGATGGCAAACAGATAAGACTTAGGATTGCGATTAATCGTTGATAACACACAGACGCCGCCAGGAGCCAATAACTCATAACAAGCCTGCACAATCGAGCTAGGATCTGGCACATGCTCTAGCATCTCCATGCAAGTCACCATATCAAACTGACCAGCATGTGTTTTTGCCAACTCTTCAACGGGTATATGCTGATAACGAAGCGTACTCTCCAACTGGCTTTGCTCTGCATGTAACGCAGCAGCCTTTAGGTTCTCTGTACCTAAATCAATCCCTGTCACATCAGCACCACGGCGTGCCATAGATTCTGACAATATTCCGCCGCCGCACCCTACATCGAGTACTTTTTTGCCAGAAAGTCCTTGCTCAGCGGTTTTATTAGCAGCGTTTTGATAGCCACGTTTGACGTTTTCTTCTATCCAGTTTAAACGTAATGGATTGATCTCGTGTAGCGTTGCAAAGGCACCTGTATTGCTCCACCATTCACTCGCCAAGTTATTAAATTTTTCGACTTCGCTAGGATCTACGTTGATGGTGTTAGACTCTGTACTATTGAAAGTGCTATTGTTATTTTGATCACTCGAAGTTGATGAAGAATTTAAAGCTGAGCTCATGGTATGTTCCTTGATTGTCACTATCGTTATTATCGTTTACAGTGCACGATTATGTGCTTAATATTAGCATGAGAGTAGCAGTTTTGTCGTAAGCACATCGTCAGCGATTGTGAATAGGCTTAAACTTTGCCCTGTTTTTTGGGCAGTATCTTGATATAGAAAAGGTACGTATCCTCGTGACAACATCGCATCCTGATACTTTCGACTGTCTTAAATCTTACATAGAAATAAAGCAGACGTTTGAGAAACAGTAGGTTCAGAAAGTAACGAGCAATATACCTTAAATAATAGCTAACAGCTTTACAACTATCGGTTAAGAATGCGATTCACAAGTACATACATTTTACGTTATCATAGTCGATACTTTGCTATTGTTCGATTATACTCGACACTGTCTGGTTTAGACGCTTTAAAAGCTATATATTTTAAAGTGTCATATATTTAACAACCATATAGATACCAGCCTCTTAACCCATTCTAAGTCTCCACACCTCAAGGATAAAGTATGAAACGTGTCATCACACTGACTGGTCTAGCCATGGCCATTGGACTTGCCTCTATGGGCGCACAAGCTGCAGACTATGTCGCTGGAAAAGATTACCGTGTGCTAGACAACCCAGAGAAAATCAGCGGTGATGCTATCATTGTTCGTGAATTCTTTTGGTATGGTTGCCCACATTGTAATGCGCTTAACCCGCACATGGAAAAATGGGCAAAAACCAAAGACAAAGATGTTGCATTCTTTAAGACACCAGCAGCACTTAACCCTGTTTGGGAAGCCAATGCTCGCGGTTTTTATGCGGCTCAGCTTTTAGGCTTTGAAAGCAAAACTCATGACGCATTATTTGACGCTATCCATAAAGATGGTAAAAAACTGTTTGATCAAGCGTCACTAAGCAAATGGTATGCATCAAAAGGCGTTGATGAAAAGAAATTTAACAGTCTATATAACTCATTTGCCGTTGGTACAAAAATCGGTCGCTCTCAAGAAGGCGCCAAGCGTTATCAAATCACTGGTGTTCCATCTGTCGTGGTACAAGGCAAATATGTGGTAACTGGTGAAAACGCTAAAGTTGCTAAAGTTGTTGACTATTTAGTTGACAAAACTCGCGCTGAAAAGAAATAATTCGAGCCATAAATACTTAAATAACTCACATGACGTACAGCATATCTGTATGTCGTGCATAAAAAAGCCAATCATAAATTGATTGGCTTTTTTGCATCTTAACCTCTTAGCTATACGTCCTTTAATCACTCATTTTTTAATTGCTAGTCTTTCAACTAATAAAATTCTAATTAATAGATTTCTAGCTTGGTATATAGATGTTATTTCTTTAGCTGCGATAAAATAGCCACTTCACGAATATAACTTGCCAAATCTGCTTTAGATTCTGCCAGCAACTCATCATCTTGCATATGTTTGGCATACTCTATCCACAATAGTAACTGATACATACTGTGATGCTCAGAAGCTTTATATTGCTTCACAAACTGCTTGAGCGTACCTTCATCATTAATATTCAGGCGCTCGTACCAGCTCTCTATTTTTGAGACTTGCTCTTTAGGAAAAAAGGCATCAAATAGTGCCTTTATCAGCTCATGACGATTTTCTTCAATCATCAGCTTGCCAACACGTTTGGTCTGACGGTTGCGAGCATTAGCGCTGGTAATATCAGCCAATGCCATTAACTCCGCCATAAAATAATCACTAGCAGGTAAAGCTTTTAGCTGTTTTTTCGATAAGCTAGCAAGCGGTATAGATAATTGCTGCAAGCGCTCATGGGCTTTTTTGAGTTCTGTGCGCGAAACGCGCATATCCTGTTCTTTCCAGTCGATCATAAAAGCTTTCCAAAATAATAATTAATAAATTAAATAGTGTCTGATATCATTACCAACGACTTTTTTCGCGGTGTTTTGCCAATACCTTCACGCCTTTAGGCATGGCCTCAGCAAGGCGGCGTTGTAGATGATCAGTAATAAAAACAGAGCGATGTTTACCGCCCGTACAGCCTATGGCAACCGTGACCGTATGACGATTATTGTGTAAAAACTCTGGTAGCCAGCGGGTCAAAAACTTATCAATATCACCCATCATTTCTGCTACTTCTGGATAATCTGAGAAGAATGCGCCTACTTCGGTATCCAATCCTGTCGAGTCACGTAACTCAGGGTTCCAGTGCGGATTCGGTAAAATCCTAACATCGAATACAAAGTCAGCATCGATAGGGCTACCGTATTTAAAACCAAAAGACAGTAGATTGATGAAAATCTGGTTGTCCATGCCTATGTGTTCACGCAAGCTGTCTTTTAGCTGATGAATATTTAGGCTACTGGTATCAATCCTAATATCAGCATGACTAGCAATTGGCTCTAATAGCTCAACTTCTTTTTTGATAGCAGCAGGTAAATTGAAAGTAACATGCTTAGCATTGTCACTTTCAATATCTTGAGACATCAGCGGATGTACACGGCGCGTCGCGTTAAAACGGGCTATCAGCGTACTCTCTTGTGCAGTCACATATAAAATTTGTACCGCATGAGACCCATAAGTCTCCTTGAGAGAAGCATACGTTACTGCAAAGTTAGATAAATCAGCACGTGGCGTTCGAATATCGACACCCAGCGCAATACGATGAATGCCGCTTTCATTGACCAGTTTATGAGCAGCATTAGGTAACAAAGACAGCGGTAGGTTATCAATAGAGTAATATCCTAGATCTTCTAAGATATTCAATACTGAGGTTTTACCAGATCCTGAACGCCCTGAGACCACCAATATACTGAGCTTATTCGTAGACGTCTGATCCGCTATCGTTGCTGCTGCATTACTATTTTGATCCTGACTTACACCCATGATCTACTCATCCAAGTCTATTGTATCTAGTCTACTGCTATGTCATAAAAGCTAATTTACTACTACCAACTGATTGTCCAACAAACGCGCTTTTCCTAGCCACGCTGCGACTAAAATAACGATGTTTTTGTTCTCTATATTAAAGGTTTTAGAGTCATTTACGACAGAATCTAATTCCTCAGTCTTTATTTCCAGATAATCAATAATAAAACCTGCGTCACTAATACGTGTCCGCGTATCTACTAATAGCTTATCAAATGCTTGCTGACTAAGAGCCTTACTTTTCAAACTCTGCGCTAAGTCTTGCAATGCTTGATGTAATACAGGGGCAGCTTGACGCTCATCTGCACTTAAGTATTGATTACGCGATGATAGCGCTAAGCCATCAACAGCACGAACAATAGGCGCACCAATGATATTAATAGGATAACTCAAATCACGTACCAACTGCTTAATGATAGCAAGCTGCTGATAGTCTTTTTGTCCAAATACTGCCACATCTGGTTGTACGATATTGAATAGTTTAGCGACAACAATACCAACACCATCAAAGTGTCCAGGACGTGATTGACCACATAACTGATTGGCAACAGCACCAGCTAATACAGCAGTAGGTGGTGGTAATACTGGATACATTGCATCAATGCTAGGTGCAAACACGTAATCTGCATCCACTGTCGCAAGCTTAGCCACATCTGCATCTAGCGTACGCGGATAGCTGTCAAAATCTTCCCCAACGCCAAACTGAGTGGGGTTAACGAAAATACTGACCACCACTACATCCGCATACTGCTTGGCAATTTTTACCAGCTCAAGATGACCGTCATGCAGATTACCCATCGTTGGTACTAGCGCAATGCGCTGCTGACGGTCTTGTTTGTCACTTTTCTGACCACGATAAGGCTGAAGCGCTTCACGTAGTGACGAGATATCATGATAAATAATTGGAGACATGATTACTTTTCTTCTATTCAAACGTTCTGTTGTTCAATAGCTTAAATAACTTTAACAACTTCAAAATCAGCTAAATTGGTGCTGCTCAGTCGGGAAACTACCTTCGCGTACTGACTGCTGATAGAGCGCAAAAGCACCTTCGATACTGTGTGCGCTATTACGCTCATCCGTTAAAAAGTCATGGACAAAACGTGGCACTCGGCCATGTGCCATACCTAGCATGTCATGCATCACCAGTACTTGACCGTCGGTATCTGCGCCTGCACCGATGCCGATGACTGGTACAGCGACAGCTTCAGTAACGGCTTTTGCAAGCGCAGCTGGAACACATTCTAATACTAGCAGTGCAGCGCCAGCGTCAACGACTGCCTTAGCATCGGCAAGCAGTTTATCAGCCGCTTCATCACCGCGACCTTGAATTTTATAGCCACCAAACACGTTGACTGATTGCGGAGTCAAACCAAGATGTACACAAGTTGGTGTACCTGCTTGCGCTAAGGTCGTTACCAGTTCACACAGCTCGCTACCACCTTCGATTTTTATCACATGCGCCCCTGCTTGCATTAGCGTGCGACTATTAGCGACGGCTTCCGGCAATGTCACATAACTCATAAACGGTAGATCAGCTAATATCAACGCGTGTTTATTACTACGAGCAATATTGGCAGTGTGATAAGCCATATCATTGACTGTTACAGGTAGTGTCGAGTCATGGCCTTGTACAACCATGCCCAAGCTATCCCCAATTAGAATCGTGTCAATTTCGGCTTTTTCCATCATTCGTGCAAACATCGAGTCATAACAGGTCAAGCAAGTGAACTTGGTACCGTCTTTTTTAAACTTATTTAGAGTAGATAATGTCGTCATATGACCCTCAATTAATCTGCAATGCCTTTGATTATCAATATTGCTACTATAAGAGCTATGCTTGAAATACGTTAGACGAATCTTTCAAACATTTAATGTCTATCACTTAGCATCAATTACTTATAATCAATCGCTTGATAATAATGTTAAACCTGTCCAATCGCGACTTTGGGAATAGTCACCTATAGACTTACCTGCGATGGTTAAGTTTGGTGCCAACTCTCGCAGTGGTATTAAGACAAAATTGCGCTCACCTAAGCCAGCATGCGGTATTGTCAGTGTTGGATCAGTAATCTGCGTCTCGCCATATAGCAAAATATCAACATCTAGACTACGTTCACCCCAACGACGCAAACGTGCCCGCTTGGCCATGCTCTCTAACTGCTGACAAAAAGCAAGCAGCTCATAAGGGGTAAGTGTCGTTTCAAAACCAGCTACTGCATTAACAAAATCTGGCTGATCTTGCGGACCCATCGGTGCTGAAGCATAAAAAGAAGAGACACTTACTTCACGTACCTGCTCATGTGCTCGCATTACTGCAAGTGCCTGCTGCAAATGATCGGCAGGCGAACCTAGCTCATTAGCGAGGTTGCTACCCAAGCCCACATAACAGGTAACCCAGTTACTATTATCTGTACTGTTATTCATATTATGCGCTTTCAGTACTAGGCTGACGGCGGCGGCGCTTCGATGGTACAGGGCCTTTGTTATCAGTTACTTTTATAGCAGGTATCTGATCGCTCGTATCTTGCTTCGCTTTAGTAGCCTTTGTAGTAGTTGCTTTCACCGATTTCTTGGCTCTCGCAGGTGCAGCGGTTTTTGTAGCGTCTTTGCTATCTACTGCCTTGCTAGCTACTTCCTTTACACTTTTAGTATCGCTTTTATCAGTCGATTCAACTGCAGGTTTAGGCGCTTTTTTCACATACTTCGCTGCTGGCTGTGCTTTGCCATTACTGCCCTTCACATCGCTATTGCCTTGTACTTCGATGTGGCTCGCACTATCTACAGTAGGTTGACGACGGCGACGCTTATGCGGGATCGGCTCGTTATTCATACTAACTAACGCAGGTGATCTTGCGATCGAGCGAGTTGGTCTAGCTGACGCTTGAGCTTCTGGTTGGTTAGTATTAGACGGCTGAACGTTATTTGAGCGTTCAGACTTAACCGCTTGCTTTGGTGCATCTTGATTGGTTGATGGTGACTTTCGTACAGGTGCTTTGCTGCGCTTCAATGTATCATCAGCTGACAGTTGCTTCTGCAATGGTGGCACTACGTTCTCGTGCTCGATAACAAATAATGGCTTAGGCTTTGCCTGTTGACTTGCCGATTGCTTGTTATTGGCAAGAGACAACTGCTGCAACTGAGCAAGCTCGTTATTGTCTTGCTCTACTTGCTGCACGTTATGTATACCACTGTCAGTGCGACCAGCTTTAGATTGACTTGCAGCGCGGCGGCGACGGGCTGGAATATTTGACGAATCATTTACCATTGTTTGATTATTTCTACCTTTTTCAGCACGGTCATCGGCTTTATTTTGCTTTGTACTGTTCTGATTAGGTGTTGCGTTATCAGTAGTCTGTGTTTTTGATTCTTGACGATTACGTCCGCGACCACGTTGCCCTTTTTTATAAGACCCTCGGCGAATGTTTTCGTCAAATTCATCAATCGCCTGCTGCTGCTCTTGTTCAGATAAGGTTTGATACGTCTGCCACCAGTCACCCATATCGTTGGTTGACTCTGATAGCGGATGCTCAGCGTCGCCACATTGCTCACGCAATAACAAAAAGTCAAAGCCCGCACGGAAACGTGGATGCTCAGATAGCTGAACGATCTGTTTGCTACGCGGGGCTGCAAGTTTTGGCTGCAATATCCAGATATCACGGATAAATTGCTCAGCAAATTTCGGAATAGCGGTTTTGATACGCTGACGGTCGATGACTTTGCCAGCCGCATGCATTTGCGCTTCGGCAAACGGCATATTGCGCTTCTTGGCTTTTGCCAATTGATGCAGGTAATTTTCCCACAGTAAGGCAGCATAGAAGAACGCAGGGTTGATACTCTTGCCTGCCGCAATACGCTTATCGGTATTGATAGCTACCTGATTGACTAAAGCACTTGGCTCAGACGGTGGATAGATAATGAGACTATCAATCGCACCTGATTCAAACAATAATGGCAATAGGGGTACTAGATAGCCACCGGTAAACATCTTTTGCGTTTCATCATAGAGACGATGCGGTGATATTTGCTCAAGCAGCGCCCAGTTTCCGTCGTTAAACTGCTGAGATAATGCTTCATCAAACTCAAAACCCAACTTGGCTTTGAAACGTAAGGCACGTAACAAGCGCACAGGATCTTCTTCAATACGTACTGGCGCATTGCCCAATAGACGAATGATTCTGTTATCAATATCATCAAGCGCGCCGCAGAAATCATGGACGATGCCTTTGAGCGGTTGATAATAAAGCGCATTAATAGAGAAATCGCGACGGGAGAAATCTTGTTGAATATCGCCCCAAACATTGTCGCGTAGAATCATACCGTCTTGATTGGTATTAGCATCACTGGTTGGTGGACCACGGAAAGTAGCAACTTCAATCAACTCGCGACCTGAATACACATGTGCTAACTGGAAGCGGCGACCGATAATGCGGCAGCGCTTACCAAAGACATCTTTAATCTCATGCGGCTTGGCATCGGTGACGGCATCAAAGTCTTTCGGGCGCAGACCTAATAAAGTATCGCGCACACCACCACCAACGATATACGCATCAAACCCAGCACGGGTCAATGTGGCAATCACTTCAGTAATGGAATTGGGTAATTCAGATTTGTTCAGTTCTAACTGCTTGGCGGCACGCTCGGCCATGCATCTACTCCTCGCCGGTATTCTTTAACTACCCCTGAATAACACAGCGTTTATCAGGCGGATGTACCCGCTAGTTTAACAAATTTTGGACCTACTGGGGGTGTTATGACATTTACTTACATGCTATTTTGTCAATATTGGGGTTAATTAATGCAAAACACCCTCATTAATCGCGCACGCTTAAACGTCTTTGGTTTTTCTCGACCGTTTTTGCGCCAATGCCTTTCACCTTTGCCAGCTCATCCACTGTCTTAAAATCGCCAAACATATCACGATATAAAATTATTGCCTGCGCTTTACTGCTGCCGATACCATCTAACGAAACCAGCTCTCCTTCATTGGCTCGATTGATATTGATGACTTTCTGCTCACGCGCTTGTGTGATAGCTTTTTCTTTTGCGATTAAATACTCATAGGCACGTTTAGGGTCGTCAAAACAAGGATCTGCATTGGCGTTATTGAGTGCGACCACAGACAATAGGAGACTAAAAACTGTGGTCGTCAGTAAGCTGACAAGTGAAAATTTACGATGAGCGTTCATGCTGTTTCGCCGCTTCCCACAGTGCATCCATTTCAGTTAAGTCACTGTCCTCTAACTGCTTGCCAGCGAGTTCTAGCTGCTCCTCAATATAACCAAAGCGAGATTTAAACTTGTGCACGCAGGTTAAGGTAGCCGCTTCTGCATCCAAATTTAATTTGCGTGCGACATTGACTAGCGCAAACATACAGTCGCCTAATTCTTTTTCGACCTCTCTGATGTTAGCTTTAACCTCAGCTGTAGACTTATCTGTTAGCTCATGTTTTAGCTCAGCAATCTCTTCGTCTAGCTTATCTACGGCACCTGCAATGCCTTCCCAATCAAAACCTAACTTTGACGCTTGCTTTTGTACATCTTGCGCCTGCATCAAGGCACTGCCTGCTTTGACTTGGTCTAAGCGTCGTTTTGATTTACCACGTACTTCGCGTGCCTGCTGCTCCTCGAGCTTAATCTCATCCCAGCGTACTTTTACTGCCGCATCGTCTTTGAGCGTTTCGGCTTCAAACACATGTGGATGACGGCGAACCAGCTTCTCTTGCAAAGTACTGATAACATCACTCATATCAAAGCGCCCTTGTTCCGCATACATCTGACAATGAAACACCACTTGCAGCAGCACATCGCCAAGCTCACCTTTGATGTCTTCATCATCTTCGCTTTGTACCGCTTCGCCTAGCTCGTAAGCCTCTTCGATGGCATACGGAATAAGGCTATGGTTGGTTTGCTTTTTGTCCCACGGACAGTCTGCCCTTAGTCGTGCCATCAACGCTAACAAATCATCAAGCTGGCCAGTAGCGTCTGGAGTTCCTTGCACGGGCTTGGGCACGGTAATTTTATTGTCTGAAATACTCATAAGGATGGCTCTTATCGTTTTATGTGTTGTTTGCTGATTCGTCTAATAGTTAGTGTATCATTGAACACAGCTTGGCTTATAATTGTGCTACTGACGACTTCATTTTACCACTGCTCATGCGAGAGGAATTTTATCATTATGCCCACTTCTGCGACCACCAACTATCAACCAGCTGCGACATTCGACCCTATTACTATCAGCTCATTCAAAGCCTATGACATTCGGGGTGAGCTTGGGGTCAATCTCGATGAAGAGATTTCCTACCGTATCGGGCGCGCGTTCGCACAGATTCTATATCAGCGTTATCAGGCAGCGGCTCAAACCCAAGTCGATGATATGGCAACTCTAAAACCTGCTATCGTTATTGGTAGTGATATTCGCCACTCTAGTGAGCAGTTAAAGCAAGCAGCTATCACAGGTATGATGGATGCAGGCGTTGATGTGATTGACTTGGGTATGAGTGGTACTGAAGAAGTATATTTTGCTACCAGTCACTATCAGGCGTTAGGTGGTATTGAGGTTACTGCCAGTCATAATCCCATCAACTATAATGGCCTAAAATTGGTTAAAGAGCATTCAAAACCAATCAGTGCCGATGATGGGTTGGCAGAGATTCAAGCACTGGCAGAATCTGGGCAATTCACGACTGACAATCAATCAGGTAAATTGCAGTTATTGACGGATAAAAGCGCGTACATCGATCATGTTATGACTTTTATCGATACTGATAAACTAAAAGCACTTAAACTGGTCGTTAATTCAGGCAATGGTAGTGCAGGTCCTGTGGTCAATTTATTAGTTGATAAATTAGCACAAGTAGATGCACCGATTGAAGTGATTAAATTGCATAATACACCAGATGGTAGCTTCCCTAATGGCATCCCCAATCCAATGATTGAAGCCAATAGAGTGGCTACCCAGCAAGCCGTTTTAGAAAATAACGCGGATCTTGGCATTGCCTTTGATGGGGACTTTGATCGCTGCTTCTTATTTGATGAACGTGGCGAATTTATTGATGGTAGCTACATCGTCGGCATGCTCGCTCAAGCATTTTTGAACAAATATCCGAGTGAATCAATCGTCTATGATCCACGAGTAATTTATAACACCGAAGCAGTGATAGAAGAACATAACGGTACAGCTGTCATTAGCAAATCTGGACATTCATTTATAAAGCAAGTCATGCGTGACTCAGGTGCTGTATATGGCGGTGAAATGTCTGCGCATCATTACTTCCGCGACTTCTTCTATTGCGATAGTGGTATGATTCCATGGTTATTGACCATTGAGCTGTTGTCTATCACCGGTAAAACCTTATCAGAATTGGTCACAGGCTATATTGCCGCCTATCCCAGCTCAGGCGAGCTAAACTTTCACCTCACCACTCACGATGCAACAACAATTATTAGCGCGATTGAAGAGAAGTTTAGTTCACAGAATCCAACTAAATCAACACTTGATGGTTTAAGTCTGAATTTTGGTGACTGGCGCTTTAATTTGCGTGCCTCGAATACCGAACCACTTATTAGATTGAATATCGAAAGTCGCGGCGATCAACCATTACTGGCTACTGAGACTCAAAAGATACAGCAATGGCTAGCAACGCAAGGTGCCGTACCAGCATAAAGTCATTAACCCAGTAAAAATCATTCTGATTGTCAGTCGAAAAAGGCTCGCTAATGAGTATTAGCGAGCCTTTTTTCTATACACAGAAAACCTTAAACCAAACTATTTAGTTCGACCAATACCCATATAGTCACCTACTAAGCTATTAATTTGCGAGCGTGTCAGGGCATTTTGCGCATCAAATACTGGCATGGCTTGCTGATTGATTTTGGCGATATCCAATTGATCTCGCGGTGACCAACTAACGATGAAAATAGCATGGGTATCGCAAAGCTGTTGATAGGGACTAGTAATCAGCTCAAGCAATGGCTGTTGCTGATAAAACTCGGCAAGCTCGTGCTGTGCCTTGTCACTATAAACCAGAGTTCGAATATTATAAGACCATAGTAATGCTAATAACGGATGGATAGCTGAGCCAGCAGTACGTCCTGAGCCTGATTTATAACTGCCGCCCCAAATCATGACTGTTTTATTATCGATAAAACCATCAAAATGTTGCCAAAATTTACGGAATATCAGCTCTTTTTGATCTTCATTAATATGCACGATAGATTGTAATAAAGGCATATCCAAACTGTGTGTGCGGCTTGATTGTTGCAATTTAGCCAGCTCAGTGGGCAAAGTATTACCACCGAAGCCCCACCCTGCTTTTAGATAACTGCTGCCTACCCGCTCATCCAATCCCATGATACGACTGACTTGACTGATATCGACATTTTGACTATCAGCCAAGCGAGACATTTCATTCATAAAGCTTACTCTGGTTGCTAGCATCGCCATGATACTACTGCGAGCAAACTCTATCGTTGCGATATCAGCATGATGGGTAGCGCGTGCATGCTGCATTAAAGGCTTCAACACATTCAAGTGCTGGCTACTACTTGCTGTCTTTTCACCCAGTAGCCATAACGAAGGGTTCAACATCGAGCTATACGCATCGCCATCTTGTAAGAATACAAATGGCACATAATAGACCCAAGCACGTTGTAAACGCTGAGCCAAATCGGCTACATAGCCTAATTGCTCAATGCCGCTCATAATCACAGGTAGCGCCTGCTGATGGCTTTGATTAAACGCGATAATCCAACTGTCTTCTGTCCATGCTAGCTTGACACTATCTAAAAATAACCAATAAAGCGTCACCGTACTTTGAGTATCAGCTTCGTTATGACCAGCTGCTTCATAACCTGTTATTAACATATCGGCACTAGCTGGTAACTCCTTACTGATAATAACCTGCTGCTGCTCATACATTTGCCATAGGGCCTGCAAGTGATGCTCAAAACCATATTGCTGTATCTGCTGAGTCAGTAGCGCCTTGTCTGCGTAAAGATGTACACACTGGCCGAGACTTGCCAGCACCACTGCGCTGGTAATTGCCTCTATGCTGTGACCAATAAGCACACAAACTGTTAAATCAGTTAATTGGTTTGGTTCAGATTTATTGTGATATTTATTCATATGGCTACCATCTAAAGCCGTCTCCATGAGCATGCTTTCCTATATTATTGACGTAACAATACTACTAAGATAGCTGTTTGATGCGCTGTAGTAATTGTTCTGTAGACGTATCGAATAGACTTTGAGATTCTTTCTGCACGTGTTGCATAGAATGGTGTACCGAGTCTGCCATTTGCTTGCCCATCTCGACGCCCCATTGATCAAACGGATTGATATCCCAGATACTGGCCATGACATAGACCTTATGCTCGTAGAACGCTATCAATGCTCCTAAGCTATGCGGCGTCAACTCATCAATCAGTAATGTGGTTGACGGTTGATTCCCATGGTAGTACTTATATTTATCCGCATGAGACACTGTCTGTGGATCGGCCAGATCCGTCACAGCAGCATTCCCAAATGCCAATACTCGACTTTGCGCCAAACAATTTGCTAAAGACAACTCGTGCTGTTGTTGCAATGATGAGTTTTGTGCTTCATCACCGTAGCGACGTACACAAGCGATAAAGTCACAGGAGACCTGCTGCGTACCTTGGTGTAGCAGCTGATAGAATGCATGTTGCGCATTTGAGCCAATCTCACCCCATAGAATTGGACAAGTATCGTAGTCAATATGATCCCCGTCCCGAGTAACGGACTTACCATTACTTTCCATCTCTAGCTGGGTAAGATAACTCGGTAGATAGCCTAGCCTGCCATCATACGGCAATACGGTGTGCGCATTTACTTGTAAAAAAGTACTGTTCCAAACTGCCAATAAGCCTAGCAATACGGGTAAATTTTCGGCAAAGTCCGCCTGTGCAAAATGCTCATCCATACTATGAGCACCACTTAATAGCGCCTTAAAGCCACTCATACCCTGTCTCTTATACACATCTCCGAGCCCACGAGACGGACTCCTATCTC
>CAJXUF010000003.1 GCA_913061175.1 uncultured Psychrobacter sp. | reverse complement strand
CTACACACTGCATATCGTCGGCAGCGTCAGATGTGTATAAGAGACAGGCATTAAGCTCTGCAAGGGACTCAGTCGCGGCAGCACTTTGCTCTTGCAGTTCGACAGATTGAGCAGCCAGATCAGTCGTTGACAGACCTGTGTCTGCCATCGCTTGACGTGTAGCGCCCAGCTCGGTATTTAGCGACGTGTGTTCATCTTTGAGCTTTGCCGCTTCAGTAGCAGATTGGGCGTGTGCTTTTGCGTAGTTTTCGACTTCCTTGGCGGCCGCTTTGTATTCGTCTTTTTGAGCCTTGGTGACTTCATCGGACGCTTCCATTGCTGCTTTTAGGGACTCAGCATTAGCAGTAGCGGCTTGCCACTCTTGTGCTAACGTCTTAGTGCTTTCTTGCGCTTCTTGCCAAGCGGCCGATGCTTCCACCACAGCTAATTTTTGCGTGCGGAATAAATCGATCAGGCCTTGTTTTTGCTCAATCTCGTTAAAGGTTTTATTGAGTGCCAGGCCTTCTTCGCTAAGTTTAGAGACGTCAAGGCCCGCAGCTTCAATTTCAGCAGCAAGCTTTGCGATGGTCTCCAACCCTTGGACACCAGCCTTGATTAGCAGTTCTGTTTCAAATGTCTGAGCCACAAAAAAACCCCATCGAATGATAGGGTTATTGTGGTGGTTTGAGCGATTTGTGGTTAGATGATGCAGTTCAGGTAGTTAGCGCTCAACGTTGTTGTAAGTTGCTTAATTGTCTTGTAGCTTTATTTAAGTCTGCTGACACGCTATTGGTAATAGTAGCGTTAAATCCATTTTTACCTCTATATGTCATTAGTATGCTTAAGCTATTACCTTTGTCACTAAAACGTGTCTCCACATGCTCAAAAGAATCAGGATCATTCATGGTAGATTTAACTAAATCCACGAGCTCTTTGTTTGAACCGTTCCAACCACTAAAAAAGTTCTCAGGTGCGTTAGGGTCTATGGTAGTTTTCGCAGCAGTGGTATCTGTATCAGCACCAACAGGATTGCTATCAGGCACAATAAAGGGGAAAATCACTACCAAAGCTAGAAAAATAAGCGCCAACATACCTAACTTGGACTTAGATTTTCGACTTACCACCTCATTAGGTGATATATCTGCTTTAGCAAGTACAGGAGTCGTGTTATTCAAACGCTCAGGTGTCGCTTCAAACTGTTTATGACATTGAGAGCATTCAACAATCTGACCAGTTGACATTTGTCCTTCTAGCCCTGCTGAACAGTGAGGGCAGTTTATTTTAGATGGTTTTTCTATTGAATGCGGCATGGATGGTGAAGTTGTTTTTTCTGGCATCGCTTTTTTATAGGATTTCAAAGTACTTTGTGTTACTACAAATTTCTGCTGGCAGAGCTTGCACTCTGTCACATCAGCTCTTGCTAGACGTTTATCTGAATCAAACGCGGAATCGCAATGAGGACAAACCAAACTAGTCATAACACCTCCAATACCTTATAAATTAATCAATTTGAAAAATAGCATCATATACGAAAAAAGAGCAGTAAACAAAATTTGTCTACTGCTCTTTGGGTATTTATCAAACTATATAGCGATTACGATTAAGACTGTTGCTTGTACTCAGTAAAACGCATGGTCGGCTTACCTGGGTCTTTGATAAGTGGGCCAGATAGTCCGCCTTCCCACCAGTCGTCGCTAAACCAGTTGATATCACTATCGCTCGATAGATCGCCGTGATACATATCTAGGATGCCGTCTTGTCCAGAGATACGATCCTTGCCATCAAGGTACATCTCAAGCGGTAATGACGTCAATGTATTGGCATCAATCTGATAGCCTGCTGAGCCTTTGGTTGAGCCGCTATAAGTAATATCAGCGCCTGCGGTGACTGTGGCTGTATCTTTAAATCGTACCAAGCCCAGACGTGGATTGACTTCATAAGTCGCCGCATCAATGACTGCATCAGCATCATCAGTCAGTACCAGCGTCGTCTCATCGATATCACGATAGGCAAGCTTTAACCAGTTTAAGCCGACAGTCAATGGCTCATCAGTGAAGGCGATAGGCGTGGTCGATAGATCAACTGCTTCGCCCATCATCACTCGTGCCATGGCGTGCTTATCAAAGGTGTTAAATTTCATGCTGACATTGGTAGCACCTGCCACGCTTTCCGACTCTAGCACTTCGCCATATTCGCCGCGACCTGTACTGGTGAGCTGATTGCTTTCGGACTCCTTAGTCGTCGTCAGCTCCGTCACGTTGCCGATTTTTTCAAAGCCGTCGTCTGTGCCGTGTTTGCGAGCATACAGATCGCCGCTATACTTTTTGCCTCGTTGTTGTGCCATGTGCTTATTCCTTCTGATTTAAATGTCGTTTAATGGATGTATAAACGTATGTTAATAAAGCGTTAAATTTACTTTTTAGACTTAGTGCGGCGGTTATTACGTGCGTTATGCGCGATAAGCAACCAATGCGCGGGATAGTCCAAAATACTAGATGACCACATAGAATTGTCCTTATTGATTATCAGATAAGATTGCCACTTCAGCGGTGAAGCGCAGCGGAAAAAAAGCAAAACCGTCTTCGTATTGGATCGGTAGCGGGGTGCGTGACTCAAATGGTTCGGTCACTAACGCTTGGCCTTGTTCATTCTTTGGATCAAAGCCTTGTAGCGCTTTTGATATTGCTGTCAGTGTCTTACCGACATCGTCAGCCGCAGGGTTAGGTGTAAATTGCTGCTTGGTCAATATCACACTAAAGCCAATCTCAATCAGCTGCTCACGACCACGACCATTGCTAGCCGTTGGCGTATAGCCATCTAGTATCAAATAGACCGCGCCATCAAGCGGGACTTGAGTACGGTTAGCACCGCTAATCGCTGCAAAGTCAGCCGCTTCTAGCACGCGTTTTACTTGCGTCACTTCGTTCAATCGTTCGAGCAAATATGGGTAACACGCCAAAGCGTTGTCGCTCCAAGCTGGTACATTAGCCATTGACTACTCCTGCCATAAAGTCGTTCATGAGATCGAGTACATCGGTACGATCCTTCGTCGAAATACCAAATATCGGACGGGCTTCCATACGCTCTGAGCCGTCGCGATTCTTGGTGCCAGTCTGGTGATACTTGGCGTATGGTCTATCTGTACCAACTGCCGCCGACGTGCTGTTGGCGTGGCTAGTGATAGAGCGCATGAGATCGCCATATTCAACCATCTTGCTACCACGTCCGTTTTTGGCCTCAAGCGTAGACGGTTTGAGGTCTGCCCAAGTCGAGCCATCAGGCGCGGTCTTGGTGCGGAATCTATCGCGGGTGCTGTTTTCAATGACAGCAGCCACACCGCGCATGAGCGGCGTTAAGTCGCCGCCAAGCTTGAGATAGATTTCGCTGACATTGTCACGTAGCTCTGGTAATTGACTGTTGACATTGATCTGCATAATCAGTCCTGATAGATACTAGGAACGATGTTAGGTATGACGCTGATACCACCGCTAGCATTGGGCTGCTCAGCGACAGGGCCAGTCAGCATCGTTGGGTCTTTTTTGACCTTATCGAGCCACTTAATCGCATCGTCATAACGTTTTTCGACCGTTTCGGTTGTGCCGTTGCCATACAGATAATAACGAGCGATATTACAAGTATGCAGTGCTAGATCAGATGGCAGTTTTGCGCCATTGCGGTAGATAACTTTGCCCAGCGCATCAATACTAACCAGATTGGCTGATCGCAAATATGAGGCAACCTCACCCTCAGCATCAGCGATAGCCGTATCAACGACAGACTCAACAATGACCTGATAATTGTCCCTATCAGTCAGCTTGATAAGCTCTTTTTCGCCAAAGCGGTCGATTAAATCTTGTTGGGTTATCATGGCTAGTCCTAAAAACTATCAGGCTGGGCGATACCGCGCGTTAACCACATAAAGCCAGTTTGCAACTCAGTTTTACCGATATTGATTGCGCGTTGGTCTAAACCATTAGACATCTGTAGCTGCGAAACCAACTCACCAACTTCTTCAGCCTTAGCTTTGACTTTATTGATAGCAGCAATCTCAGCATCTGTTAGCTGGCGATAGCCTTTCACTTTTGGTTTATCATCACTCATGATTTTGTCCTAGTTAGAATTTGGGTAAAACACCTTGACCAGCCGTAGCCAGTCAAGGTCGAACCTATTAGGTCATCTTCAGCGTGGCAACCAGCTCAGGACGCAGCAGCAACGGCAATGGATTAGATTGCGCCTCAAGACTCCAGCCTTTGTCATGGTCCAGCTTTTCACGACTGGCGTAGTACGGTAGCGCCTTGGTGTTGACCGTGGACGACATATCCGCAGGGGCAAAGAACTCTTTAAACGTGTTCTTGGTACCAGCAGGTAAGATAATTGCTTCGCCTTCTTTGATTTGCAGACCAGAGTCAAACACATGATCGTAGTTGATAAACTTCAATTTCTTATGCTCAAAACCGACGCTAGTATCGCCGCTACGATAGGCAGAACCTTCTTGGTAGCGCTCATAGATCGCAGTAACAGTCTTGTGATAAATAACCGCATCCATAAACTCTGGTGAACAAAGCACGATCCAACCATTGACTGGCTCGCCGCCACGCTTTTTGCTTAAATTACGCACGGCACTGTCAATCATTGATCCAACGTTGCCGTTGGTGGCCGATAAATTCCAATTGATGGTTTGGCGAGTGATCCCAAAGCGATCATAGATATCAACAATTGGGTCGCCGTTAGCGTTCAAAATTTTGCCTGACAATGCGCCAAGCATTAGATGCTCGCGGGTATATTCGATGTCGGACTTCATATCAGCGAGTTTGTCATTGACCTTTTCAGCGACCGTTTGCGCTTTGTTACCACTGCCAAAAGCTCGCACATTTTGTACATCATCAGCGCGGACAATATCGTTCTTAGGTAGATGCAACATCTCAAAGACTTGACGATTGCCAAGATTGGTTTTTACAGGCTCACCAGGCGTACCGCGTGGCACAGCATTGACTAGCGTCAGCACACCGTTTTTGGATTCCACAGCGATAGACGTTGTGCTTTCGTACTGCGGCTTAAACAAGCCAAGCTCGCGGATAATGGTAGGATTGGCAGGCAGCTTGTTAATTGCCTCGGTCATTGGCACTACGCCATACTGACTGTCGTTAGATAAAGGCATAAGTAATTCCTAATATTGATACTGCGTTAAATATGATTTAAGTCGGGTTTAAAGGGCTGTTAGTCAGCGCTTAAGTGGTTGCAGCTTTAGGCGTGCCGATATACTTGATACCGTACAGATCGCCTTGGGTTTTTAGCGTAGCGACTGTTAGTGGCACCAAACCTTCTTCATCGGTAAACACCGCATCGATATTGGCTTGCGGGATACTGCCCAAAAACACGGTGCAATTGTGCGGTTGTACCAACACTTCGCCGTTGGTCTCGTCAGTCAACGCAAACAGATACTCGTTGCGCTCGGTATATTTGACCAGCTGTCCAGTCTTGGTGCCGTCAGTAGCAGGAATAGCGATACGGTTGCTTGAGTCCGCTTCAGACTTCAAAATATCGCCAATAGTGACGTAAGGTTCGCTTGGCATGTTGTGCTCCTAGGATTAATCGATAAGGCTAATAAGTGATTGAAACATCTGTCCGCGCTAGACACTTGCCCAGCACGGTTATCGCTTAGATATAGTTCTTGGCTTCTACTGCACGCGCTTCAGCATTGGCAAGCATCGGATTAGACGACAACTGACGCTCTTGACCACCGTTGCCATTTGGCTTGTGCTGCTCACCTAGCAAGTAATCAGGCACATTGTCTTGCTTACCAGGCGCACGCAAATCACCGATCATCTCTTTGGCATCTTCAGGCGATGCAGATAGCAGCATGTTGACGGTTGCAGCGCCGACGCCGTTCCAGCTTTTGCCGTCTTCAGTTTTAGTAAAGCCAGCTTGCGATAATTGCGCATCGATAGCGGCTGCTTTTGCTTCGGCTTCAGCTTCGGTTTTTTCTTTCTCAAGCTCAGCTTTTTCTGCTTTCAGCTCTGCGTTTTCTGCTGTTAAGTCAGTGACTTGCTTTTGTAGGGCTGCGATTTCTTCAGGTGTCATAGTGGTGTCCTTTGTACTGGTTTGAGTTGTGCCGTCATCGCTAAGCGCGATTGCAGACGTTTCGTTGTCTACACCAGTCGGCGTAAATGAGATTTCGAACACACTGCAATCTTTCATCACGATCATAGGGCCAGTGACCGTTTGACCATTAACGACAGCTGTTTCGTTCTGTCCTAATTGCTGGGTGCTTTTCGCGCTGATGTGTACAGACATTTGCCATGGAAAACCAGCGTCCGACTCTTGGGCAACCATTTGGCCGTACTGATTATCGAGTAGCGTGCCCGTCACCAGTAATTGATGGTTTTCTACAGTAAGCTGTCCAAAGCCCGCACGTTGGGCGCGGTCATGTAGCAATAACGCAGGTACATTAGATTTATAGCTAACGTCAGATAAGTCAGCAACGACCAACTCACCGCCTGATTGGAACGGCTTGCCGCTATTGGCGACGCCGCTAAACTTACGAGGCAGTGACTTGTCCGCATCAGCAGGGGCATCAGCGACATTGACTTCAGAGAGCAGGTAGATATTTGGCTTTTTGTGGTCTTTTGGCATAATGACGTCCAGCTAATGAGTAAAGGCGTGACAACGTAAAATACAGAGTGTCGATAAAGTCTCATTATGATGGTCGATGCTATAGTCGGTTAGATGATGTGGTTCAGGTAGTCACACATAAAAAATAAAACCGCTCAAATTTGCGATTTAAGCGGTCATAGATGGATTATTCACATAAGGGTAGGAATTTGGCGTCTGCGCCTCACAGTCGAGCGATTAAACGGGTGTTAAACGCTATTGCGGTTATGATTGAGAGGGTCATAAACGGCAGGTACAAAAAAACCCACCGATTAGGTGGGTTTCTTGATTGATACGATGCTAATAGATCATTAAATCATCTAGCAGCTCAGCGGCCATTTGCTCATCGTCTGTGAGCGGCTCCAAATCATCAGGCCATTTTGCGACATAAGGCGACAACGTGATCGGGAACTCATCAGCAGGTAACTCAAACATCAAGCAAGTAGCAAACTGCTCAATATTACGATATACATCGTCTATCGTAATAGCAGGGACTGGCGTATAGTCTGAGCCGTAGTACATCGCTGACGACTGCGCACTATCGACGATCGACATCAGCTTATTTTTGGCAGCACTATTACCGACTAGTAAACCTTGCTTGAGGTCTAAAGTCAGTTTTTGGCTATCAAACATAAAGTCGATGGTCGTCATGGCGTGTATCTCGTTAATAGAGCTATGGCTAAGTATAGCATATCAGGATCAGTATCTAACAAGTGTTTTATCGTAAGCGATTGCGCTTGACCGCTGCCTAAGACTGTTTGCATCGTCATAGTAATCAGCTCAAGCGGCTTAGGGTCTACATCACTGCCATAGTTACGACCGATATAGACATTGGCAAAGTTGTCTCGTCTGCCGACTTCGCTTGGTGCGTAATACGGATATTCGCCGCGCTCTTTTTGTATCAGAGCCAGTGGCCGCGTGCGCTCGCCCTTGGTACGGTCTATCCATAGCTGTTTAAAATAAGCGTCTAGCTCAGGCATGATGGCTTGCAAACGATGGCCGTACTCATGGATAGCCACATCAAAGCTTGCCGCATCCATCTTACCTTTTGCCATCTTGCCAACTTTCATAAAGCTGTCGCCTGGCGCAATATCATCGACGAATTTAGCAAACACTTTTAACTGCTTATGCCTTGATATTTGTGTTTTTAAGACGTTCGAGGTCTGGGCGCTATCAACATACAAGTGAAATGCACGAGTCGACAATTCTCTGACATAGGTCGTACCAGCTTCATTGGCTTTATCGACCCATGATGACGGATAACGCCCCAATATCGCTTGCACCTCGCTGGTCTTGTCACCACCAAGCTTAGCAAGCGCCCCAGTGGGCACGCCCTCACGCTCCATCACCTCTATAAGCGCATCTGAAAATGCGTACTCTTTATCCAAATCGACGGCATCAAATGTCTCGGCGTGCTTGCGGTAGATTTCTTTACCAATGGCAGCAGCCTCTTGCCACTGAGCAGCAGCGGGCAATATAGCCGTTGCTATTTCAGGTACGTTGTAGCGTGCTAATATCTTATTAGTCTCGTCTTGCAGCTGCTTAGCAAAATCACTACCATGCTTACCTTCAGCAATTTTCAGTAGTGAGCCGATCCTATCGCCATGATTATGCGCAAAGCTTAAGCTAATGCCCGTCGGCACACGCTCTGTCTTGCCTGTACGTGGGTTTTCGATTTCCTCGTACTCGATGTCTTTATCTTCAGTAACGCCGCCCGCACGTTCGGCTTGAGTGCGTGTTAGTTGCTTAACCCAGCACAGACACCCGTAGCCGTTCGGCGGTAGTATTTGCTGCCAGATTGCGTCGTCAACGGGTCTAATGATGCCATAATACTGCTTGTGGTCGCGTCGCTTGCGGGTTGCTAAGGACGGCATATATTGCAGATATGGCAGTGCCTCTTTAGTCTGCTGTATACGATCCCATTGACCAGCCGCGTATGCGGTGTGCAGGTTTGTTTGGTAGATAGTCCGTAGACGACGGGTTGAGCCTAGTTGCACCTTTTGTATTGAGCCGTCTTTTGGGTCACTCATGACTTGCTCACCCCACCAGCCTTTACTCATCAGATAAGGCTTGAGACGCTTTTGAAAGTCTCGAAAATCTGTGCCGTTTTCTAATGCCGCGCTGATAGCATCACGAGTCTCAGCCAGCATATCAGCGTCCATCATCTTAGCGACGGTAAAGGCGACAGCGTGCTCATGCGCCAACACGTCTAGATAACTAAAGCTTGAGCCAACCATCTTTGCATTAAAAGCAGCAATCGCCTCGGCATTGGGTAAGATGTTAAAGTTGGCATCCGTATAAGCATCAGGCATCTTTGTCGTCCTTATTGATACCTAGGCCATCAGTAAAGCTATTGACCAATTTGTCAGCAAGAGCGGCAACCAAACCCTCATCAGGCAGATCAAGCTTGGCAAGTCCTAGCTTTAGCTCATCATAACTGTCACATTTTTGTGATAGTGCGAGCAGAGCAGCCATTTTAGGCTCCATCAAACCGCGCTCTTGCTCGATGTCGTCATCCGTCGCAGGGTCAGTAATGATGTTTGGCAGGTTTTGCGACAGCTTGTATTGTAGTGATAGCTGGTCAAGTATTTGCTGCGTAGACGGTACTGGCGATGGTGCAGGCGCAGTACCATCGATAATCTCAAACTCAGACTCTTCATAGCCGACATTAAGCAGTCTTTGCTTAGTCAAGCGCACTTGCCCAGTACTGACGTATTTTGCGTCAATCTCGGCCTCATCTTTATTAAACTTTTTGACGACTGGATATTCAAACCAGATGCCTTGCGGGGCGTTTATTGGCACACCCCATGCTTGGTTTACCGCAATGATGGCATCGATAGCATGTTGTATGCCGCGAGTCATCAGCCCTAGATAGGACATCACTCGGTCTTGGCGTGCTTCGTCGTCCGTTTCTTGCGCTGAGCGTGAGCCTGCGGTCAACTCACTGGTCTTGACGCGTCCCAGTAGCAGCTTTTGGATACGTCTATTGGCAAGGCGTTCAAACAGCTCAAACGCTGAGCCATCGCCTGAAAGCTGGTGCATCTCAATCTTATCGTCTTTACCGATACCAGCAGCACCGCCATTGATAAAGCTAAATATCTTACTGGTAAAGTCACCAAGCGTCGTGCCAAACCCACTGTCAGAGCCTTGCATGCCGACGACATAGGGCTGTGAGTAACGGGCGATAAACTGACCTGCATACGCCCACTCACGGCGGCGCAGCGCGACCGCAGGATAGGCACGGACAATCATTAACTCACCAGCGGGGCGCGCGGGAACGGCCTTACTGGTAAGCACCAAGTACTTAATCGTTTGATTGATTTCAATGTTGTCGTCTTCAGTCTTGAGCTGCATTGAGCCATCACGCATGGGCGTATAGTTATCAAGCTCACCATCTTTTGACAAGAGACTATGCAATGTCAAAAATCCGTCAGGCTCTTTTTTAAAGACGTATTCAGCCACGGCGTAACCGTTGAATTTTGCCAGTACTGCCAGCGACGCAAAGTCATTATGCAAGCGCCGTATGATGCGATATAGCCGATTGACGGTATCTTCATTGACATCGTCACCCCAAATACGCCATGCAGCAGCGCTGATAGCACCTTCGATATCCTCACGGCAGCTGATGACCTCATCGTCTGCCATGACAGCATCAAGCAGCTCTTGGCGCGTCTTACCCGTCTCTTGTAGTAGTACGTCGGCACTGACCGCATCGCTACTCTCAAGCGCACTATCAAAAGCGACATAGAGTGTTTTTTGGTCTACCTTTTGCTTTTTGGGTTTTATGCCAAACATAATCCATCCTTATCGCTAATTGTGGTACAAGCTGGGCTGAGGGACATTGAATGCTGCCATTGGCGTAGCGGCAGCCCTAGAAAAACCTGTCGCAAGCTTCCAAACCATTTCGGTACCATCAGGGCCATCATCATTTTCGTGTTTAGGAAAATGGGTAAAATGTGCAATCAGCGTCTTTTGTTTGTGGTGCAATAAAATGAGGCCGTTTGCCATATGCGGCTGCAATGCGATAATACGTAACGCCTTATCACCGTGTGGAAAAACAGGTATAGCAGGCACATGGATGCCTTGCTGTGCCGAGCGCTTGACCAACTCAGTACGTAAAAACTCCTGAAACGCTACCGACTCAACTGCCCAACCTAGTATCTGCGGATATTCTTTTTGATACTTAATGACATCGGATATAATCTTGTCTGGCGTACGCCGCTGGATATCAGCAACGACGATATAAAGAATACCGTGCATCCGATCATAGCCACCGACAATGATTGCAGATGGGTCGCCTTTTTTACGGGTTTTACTTTTTTTGCCGAGTGAGGGATCAACAGCAGCAAAATAAATAAGACCAGCAGGCAGCTCGCGCCAGTAATTAATTGACTCACTGAAGGGCGAATCTTCACCAGCAGCAGGGTCGTTTTGTAGCTCACTGTCAAAGTTACTGTGTCCGTCACGCGCACGGATAATCATTAGCTCAAGGATGGGACGGGCATCCCATGACACCTTTGACCCTTTGTCCATCTTGCGTTTATGCTTGTGATAAAACGCGATGGCGGCAAGCTCGCCTTCGTCATGGTAAATGGCTTCCCATTCGTCCCAGAGCTGCATATTGTCGGGCCATTCGAGCAATGCGCGGAATACTCGCGTCGTCCAGCCTTTGTTTTTCAGTATGCGATTGAGCACGCTGTCGTAATGCAGTATCGTACCGATATACACGACATCCATCTTTTCGCCAGCAGCGGCCAACTTGAGCGGCGTGCGTAGTAGCCACTTTTGCAGCTTGTCGCGCTGATCGGGATTTTCTACGTTTTCATCATTCTCTAGGTCGTCGAGCAGCACTAAATCAGGGCGATACGCACCATACACCCAACCACGCATTTTCTTACGAGCACCGGCACACTGTATCTTGATACTGTTTGCGGTATGGATGGTATAAGCCTGCCAAAGACGCCCAGCGCCAAAGACTTTAGGGAAATCGGTCTTGATGCGTGGGTTAACTTCCAGCTCGGTTTTGATGGCTTGCAAAAATTCGGCTGACTGATCGATACTGTCAGAGATGATGGCAATGTACTTTTTTTGGTCAGTGACGACGCAGTACAGGGCAAACAGACGGGTGACGATGGTTGATTTTGCCTCGCCACGGGGTGCGGCCAGAGCATCAAGCTCTGAGCGCTCAGACGATAAAATCTGTGGCAATCGAGCAAACAGATACTTATGCAGGTGCGACTGGGATGGGTTACGCAAGTAGTGCGGAAAATAATGCGTGACAAAGTACTCAAAGCCTGTGACTTTATCATTGACCTTTTCGACGCGGGCTTTGATGGCAGCAGGATCATTATCCCAGTCATTGCAATGCGCATCGATGTCGGCTTGCAGCGCACGGGCGATGTCCTTTAGGCGATCAGCAAACTCTTTGTTTTTCATGTTATCTCGCACACGTCTTTAGCATAATGATAAATAGCCAGATACAAACCCATGACAGCTGACTGCTAATAGTTTTTAATCGTTCAAGCAGCTTGGTTTCAAATTCGGTCATTACACTTTCCTAGCTCAGAGTTTGAAACTGCTCAATTAAATCGATGATCATAGCTATGCCTGACACAATAGCTAGCACCCATAGCAACCTTGAAACCCTAACGTCTTTACGTTCATGCTTGGCGGCCTTAGCTCTCATTTCTTCACGCATCTCTTCAGACGGTCTCATTTCAATTCCTTAGATATCAAATCACCGAACGGATCAAGCACACTCATAAACTCAATAAGCAGGTCGGGCTTGTGCTCTTGAATATACTTTGCGAGCAGCTCCAGCACTTGCAGCGCGATAGCGAGTTTGGACGTCTCAGGCAGCAGCTTACGGCTTGATGCGACGGTTTTGTTGTACGCATCAGCAAGCGAGGTGAGCATCTCAACGCGCTGTCCTGGCCCAATATCATCAGTCGCTTTGATAGACTCCATCGTCGCCTTGAACTGGATGATAAAATCAGTCAAGATTTGCCGCGATATGTCTTCTAGGTCGCCACCCGCCATCGTGTGTGCAACTTTGACTTTGTCCCAATCGTCACCCGCATCAGCTGCTTGATTTTTCCAGCGCTGTGCGGTTGCATAGCCGACATCAGTTGTGACAGCCGCCATTGTTAGCGATAGGCCATCAAAGATGTATTTCTTGCGTAGATCGTCTTTTGTAGCCTGCGAGTGCGCCATCGATCAGCCTCCAAACTTAGCTTTGATAAGCTCGATGCCGACGCTGATGACCGTGCCACCAACACCACCAGTAAAGGCACCCGCCATTGCACCCGCCATCGTGGCGCGTTTACTGATATTGGTCTCTAGCGCGTCAAACTGACTCATCATGGTTTGATTTTGCGCTTTGATATCGCCGAGTAGTTGGACGACCTCATTAGGTGCGTCTGTCGCATCTGTAGACGTTGGCGCGGCTTGCTTATTAAAGTGCTGTTGCTGATTGGGCATTACTTGTCCGCCTTTTTGTCCATTTTGTCGCCAAGTCGGACGACATCGGTTTTAATCTCACGCAGCATACCGAGGATCTGCTCGCTATCACGATGCGACTCAGACTTGCTTTGATAGTCGCGATATACTTCAGCCTTAAGCGCTGCCACGTCTGCTGCAACCGTATCAATCTGATTGCCGTTTTTTTCTTGGACTTGGCTAATAGAGCTGACCCAGCGCCAAAACACGGTAGACACGAGAGTGACAACGGTAGCGAGTCCAAACATAATCAAGGTATCAGTCATCGTCTGCGCTCCCATGCTTCAAACTCATTCTGGCAAGGAATGCAGCGCGTCGCGGACGGCATGTACTGCTTGCGCCTCTCACCGATAGGCTTTTCGCAGTCCTCGCACTCAGTCGCATCACTAGGCGTCAGCGCTTGCTGTTTAAGCCGTGCGGCTGCTATAGCGGCGTCACGATGGCGCTGCGCTTGTTCGTTGGCTTTATCGATGAGATCGTCCATGCTATAGCTCGTTTTCCATTTTTTCGGCTTCAGCCATATGTAATTGCAGCTCTTTCATCAGTTTTAACGATTTAAGATTATGCTGTCCCAGTTTGCGCATCTGTGCGGTAGTCGCAGGCTTCAACGGATGATGATAATTGGCTTGATTTAAGCACTCAGCTTCCATCGCGGCAAAATCTTCCTCGGTCAAATCTATGATCTGTATTGCAATGTCTTCAAGACTCATGATCGTGTCCCATTCTTTTTGATTGATCGATAAACCGTAGGATAAGTCCCGCAAAAGCAACGATAGCGATGGCTTGTTTTTGGTTCTCTTCTGGCAGTAGCATGAGCAGCTCAGGCGGCAACGGCGTTGTCGCTAAGAAAACCACGAGCACAAATGCCCAGTTACTAAGCCACTTCCAGCCATGTCGCCAATTATCTACAGGTTTGATTTTCATTTTTGCCTCACTCATTGCAGCTACCTTGCGTCTTGCAAGAGTCTGATGTCGTTGACGTGTCCATCAGCTGCTGCTGCCAGCGCTGTAATTGATCCGCTACACTCTTTGAGTAGCTGACCTGTGGTAGCGGCGTACTGAGCACGATAGGTGGCGTCGGTTTCGGCATTGGCGGCGAGTCGGTCGATAGTCTGTGACAGCCGCTCATTAGTAGCGTTAGCACGAGCAGCATTAGCAGCATCGGCTTTGGCGCGAGCGGTTGCCGCATTGATAGCAGTGATGGTCTGGTCATATTGCTCTTGCTCCAGTTTGCGTGCGCGGGTCTGATAGTCAGCGTTTAATGTGGTCAGCTCAAGCGCGTGCTCGGTCTTTAGCTGTTTGATCTGCTCAGCTTTTTTGCTACAGCTATCGACAGCAGTGGCAAATGCAAAAACAAAGCACAATGTCAAAATTTCATAGCGCCATCGCCATGCAATCGCTAAGTAAGTCATCATCAAACCTGCTTCAAAAATAAGGCACGCTCTTTACCACGGCGAATGGTCAGACCGTTGATAGGCCCAAACTTACCGTTGACTGTGCCGTTGTTATATTTCAAAAACCCATTAGCAGCAGACTGATAGTGTCCAGCTTTGATGTTTTTGGTAATGCTGTTAGATTTAGCAAGCGTTGCTATACCGACGTTGTAGGCCAATGACACAAGCGCGTCAAACTGGTTTTGATTGAGTTTGCCCGCTGCGATTTCATCAGCAAAAATGCGATTGACGCCAGGGCCAAAATCTTGGTCGATGATGGTCTGTTTAAGTTTTGCCGCTTCTGGCTCGGTGATGTGCTTGTCAGTTGATCTGACTTTGGTGCCATCAGGGTAATAAGTATTGCCATACCCAATCGTCCACTTGCCGACCATGTCCTTATACGGATGACCAACATACTCTTCATAATCTTTGAGCATCTCTACAGCTGCGGCTGATAGCTGCATACCTGCGCCTGGTACGTACCAGCCATTTAGTTTGCCCAGCGCGGCTTGTAGCTCTGCAATCGACACTTTATCCAGCAATGGTTCCATTGCATTGACTTGCGTCTGATCTAAGCGCTTATTTTCTTGATGACCGCGTAGCCAGTCGTAAAACTCGGCCTTGGTTGTAGCAGATTTGTCGTTTGACATAATGACAACTCATATCAATAATTGATGTAAGCCCATTATGATGATGGTGAGATAGAGCGGTTAGATGATGCGGTTCAGGTAGGCACTAAAAAACCCGCTATCAGAGGACTGGTAGCGGGTTAGGTAAAGGCGGTTATTTATCTTGCTCTATGGTTCACATGATGATTGATGGTTTCAGTCAGTAGCACGGCTTTGTTGATATCGACATCATCGGCAAATCGCTCATCGCGGTGATTAACCTTACCATTGACTTCGACTGGCACACAGATCAGATTATCAAGGCTGCAATTGCTGCGGTCATTGTCCAAAAACCGTATCACATGCCGTGCGGGTATCTCGCCATTGGCTTGCTGCCACACATGACGATGCTTTAACTCAAACTTACGCGGCTCTGCAACCTTAATCATGATATAGCCTTGAGTGTTTTTATACTCGTGTCCGACAGGCTTGTGATTATACGGCATTTGACCTTTTTTAAAGGAGGTTCTGTTGCGGCCAGTTAGCCCTTTAGTGCCTTTATTCCAAGACTCTTGACCTTCTTTGAAGACAGTATCAAGTCCATTTGCCCATTTTTTACGTTTGCACAATGCGCCTAGATTGTCGCCGCTAAGCTCACGATTAAATTTTTCGTTAAATTTAATCGCCAGGTCTTTGCGACTGATACCAACTTGATTGGTCTTTATCCAGCTAAGTTCGGCGTCTGAGTATGCGATTGCGCGATTATTACGACCCTGCATGAGTAATCTCCTTTGGCATCAGCGTTCTGACCATTTCTTCTGGTGCCCACTCCGCGATGATTCTGGCTCGTTCGTTGATGACGCGCTCGCCGTCGATGATTTGTGCTGATAGATTGGTAATGGCTTTGCTGCGTTTGATTTCAGCTTCGATGGCGTCACCTTCTAGATCAGGGTTTAACAGTCGTTCGAGCTGATCATGCAGATGGCCGTTAAGGGCGTTTATGCTGCGATCCTTTGACATAGTGTTATTCCAATTTGGTATAAAAAAGACTGGCTTAATGCCAGCCTTTATGGGGGTTTAAATGGCGTTTAAATCTAATCTAAATTAACGATGTCTTTTAATCCTTTACCTGCGACAAAGCTCACACGCTTTTTGGCAGGGACTTCGACAGGTTCACCAGTTGCGGGGTTACGCCCCATTCGTGCTGGTTGCTGCGTCGCCTTAAATGTGCCAAATCCGACCAGCTTTAGCTCATCACCCATTTGTAGTGTAGAGCCGACGGCATACTCAAACGCATCAAGCGCTTTTGCTGCGGCGGTTTGGGTCATGTCGGCATTCTCTGCCATTACTTTGATTAATTCTTGCTTATTCATGGTTTTATCCTTTTGATTTAATTTCATAATTGGTTGCTATTTCATAATCGAAATCAAATTCGATAACGCTGACGGTGATAAACTTAGTGCCAACCAAACCCTCAACCTCATCAAGCATCTGATTGACACCTCGTGGACTCCAAGGCTTGCCATCCGCGAGATACTCAATAATCCTTTGACCATAAAACTTGATGACACGTCTTATAACATCACCACCGCACTGCTTCAGACTTTGTTCATGCCCCATATAAAACTGGTGCATTTCAATCCAGTACTGGTAAGGCATATCAACTTGCATCTCAAATATCAGTTCGATATCGTCATTGATGGTATCCATATTTACTAGATACGTATTCGTATCCTGCTGCTGCGCTATTTTTCTAATCTCTTCTAGTCTCATGATGCCTTCCTTGTTGTTGAGAGTTGATGAATGGTTTTGTCACGGTGCCAAGCTTTAAAATACGCCGCTAGATCAGCGTTTTTCAATTGCATCAGCTTTTTGTATCTGATTTCACTCAGATAGACGCTACAATCACCTTGTCTTGAAGCGGGTCTACAGATAACGATATGGCGTGTGTCGCGCTCAAAGCGGACGATGATGCCGTGTTCATTGAGCCGACTGTTTAGCTTTTTGATATATCGCTTGATACGTCTTGGCGCTGCGTTTGGGTCATGCTGTTGTCGTTTCATGATGACTACCCCCAGTTTTTGCAGTATCTGAGCAAGGTTCTATCAGTCTTCAGCATTAGACGCAGCAACTTTTCATCATCTAAGTTAAAGCTAATACCAATACTTTTATCAGCCGCTGTTTGATTAATCATGTACTCTTCACCGTCCCACCAAACCATCATGTCATACTGTTCAAGGCGCTCATTCAAAGGCTCAACCATTCGATCTAGACATATTTTAGTCCTATCGCTAACCAGTTTGAGCTTGTCGATACTATGCATGATTTCATGTATTGTTGCTTCCTTAGCCATAACCCTTGCGCTCCTAAACGTTACTAAAATCAAGCGAGATTTGATGATAAGCGCCTTGCTCATCACGCTCATAAAAGCGGATATACTCTTTGGTATCGGTCACCTGGATAGCATCACTAATGGCATCCATCGCACGATCCCACTTCGCATCGTTGATATCCAAACTACGTAGCGCGAGCACGCGGCCAGTCGATACTTTGCCTTCTTTGTCCACTTGGAACGCTTGATTGATAAGGGCTTTGATATTGTCGTTGCTGTCTTGCGTCCATTCGGTCAGACACTCGTCAATCAACTGCTTGGCAACTTGCAGACGCTCATCAAAAACGATGTTTTCAGAGACGGCGACTTGCACTTTGTACTTACCGTCATAGCTGAGTAGCGTTGTATTGCCTTTTTTACCGCCAAGCTGCACGTCATACTCTTGAGCAGACAGCGCGACAAAATCATTAAAGCTATCAAATAGCTTGTTTTTAGCAATGCGCATCTCAGCACGCTGTTTGATAGCGATAGCGATCATGTCTTTGACGACTTCGTCACGCAGTTTATCGACAGGCTTTACTTTATCGATAGGGATCAGATGGCCTTTGGCGTTTTCCATGTAAAAGATACGAGTAGCATTGTCGTCTGACGTGCCCTGTACAGTAGATACAGGCGTTAACTGTGGCGCAGTATTAGCGATATTGACTGCTTGATTTTTGATTGCAAAATTGTCGTGCGCTCTGGTGACAGAGGTTCTAGCAGTCGTGGTTTGAGTTTGATTATTCATGGATAGATTCCTTTTGTGCTTTAGCATGGTCGGAAGTAATTTTGATTGTCAACTCGTTGGCGATAAGACCAACCGTTTCTAGTAGTGCGTGACCACTGACAGCGTCTTGGTTATCTAAAAATTCTTGACCAGACTTTTCAATTTCTGTTTTTAAGTCAGGCGCTAATCGTCGAATGGTTCTAACTAATATTTCAAAACTAATGGCGTCGCACATTTGTGCAGCGCCCGCGTCATCTAGTGCATAGGTTTTTTCTGACATAGTCACTTTCCTTTTTTAAGTTTCTTAATTACAGCATTCGTTAAGCGGTCAAATAAATCTGATTGAGCATCAAACAACCTCGCACCCAACGTAAAACCAAATCCGAGACCAATACTAAGAACCGTCGTACCAAGCATTAACGCGATAGCGTCTTGCATATGTTTATCTCTCCATAGGTTCATTATCAAAAATATCAGCAGCCTCTGTGACAACTGCATATACATGCTCGTTAACGAATTTCACAGAGACTCTATGCTTCGTTGGCTGGTTATAGTTTGAGCCTGAAACAAGAACGATTTTTATCTCTCTATCTTTTGCTGTTTTGGGTATTAGCTTCAGAGCAGCTCCCATCGCTTGATCGTAATCGCCCAAAAAATAAAATTTGATTTCACTTTCCATTACCTTTATCTCCCTAAGCCACCAAAAACATAAGCCAGACACCCAGTGCTAGTAGCAATCCCAGCAGCACCACAATGACCATATTAAAGACGTACATCTGATCCATTTGCAGCTTCAACTTTGCGATGTCATTCTCAGTCGCCATCTCAAAATCAGGATAGCGAGCGAGCATACAGGCTTGGTATTGTTGCTTGAGATACTCATCGACACTGGGTCGTAGCGCATGAGGATAGTCATCATGGGCAGGCGCATCCCAATCAAACTCACGCAGCTCATCAGCCATCGCTTGCTCATCAGTGCTCAGCACTGGGCAGTTGATTTTTGCACGCATCTTGTTCATGCCGTCACGATAGTCATCAGCACTAGGTAGTACTGGAACGTCAAGCGGTACGGGCGGTTTTTTCATCGTCGTATTCGTCATCATCATCACCATTTCGTTAAGGTTAAAATCAGGGTTAAAATCAAAAATCAGTTATCAAACAAACTCAGTTGCGTATCAGCTCGCTTGCTCTCAGCGCCTAGCACTGTATATGCCCAGCGCTCAGTAAATCCGTACTGCGGCGCGTATAGATGAATAGCGGCGGTCTGTGTGTCACCGCGTGCGACCATCATCATCACTTTTTGACGGAACTCTTGATTGCGCAGTTGTATCAGCGCCACATGACAGCGCGGGATGTAGACATCATCACCGCCAAAGGCTTGCATAAGCTTTCGCGCTGCATCTTCGCCAATCGCTGCGATCAACTTATCCATCGCAGCGCTTGAGACTTCGCCTTTTGGCATCGGAAAATCGACCCCACCAAAGGCTTGCACAAGTTTTAGCGTCGTTTCATAACCAATAAGATTTGAGATATCGACGACAACGTCTGGTAGTAGTTCAGGTAATAGCTCATTTACTAATGCGTCGATGTCGATCTGTTGCTTACTCATTGGCAGCTCCAACTGTGTTTATTTGATTAATCTGCGATTTTTACGGTTATTTCGGTTCTGGTACCGCTTTTTTGGCTGCTTTTGCTGCCGCTTTTTTAGCCTCTCGACGCTGATGCACGCTCAACGCTTGGGTTACTTTGTATAGTTGGTTATCATTTAAGAATTGCAGGCGCTTGATTTGAAACATGCTGTCTGCCATGCCGTGTGCGTAGTTCCAATGTAGGCCCATATCAGCCAGCATCGCGTGGATTTTCCCCATTAGGGCTTCACGGCGCTTGATAACATCAGGTTTTTTGCCGTGTTTCGGTGCGGCTTTTGGCTTAAAACCGCTGTTTTGCATGTCTTTGACCACGCTCTCAAGCTGGGCGATGGTCATATCAGAGCATGAGCGCTTGCCAGTGACTCGCCACAGCACGTCGCGGTAGGTGTCATCGTCCAGACCAAGGTCTTTTTTGCCGATATGCACCTTTGCCATGAGGATTTTTTTAGAGTTCATCAGTTTGCTCCATTTTGCTTTTAAGCAATGCAAGCTCAGTCAGTTCAAGCGGGCATCGCTCAATCAGCCAATCGCGTAAGGATTTTGCTGTATGCTCATTCAAAGTGACTGACGCTCCTTCAAAACGAGTAGCAGCGCCTTGTTGGTAAGTACCATTCAATACATTAAAATGTATGCACGGTTCCCACGACACACTGTCATTCGACTCTTTGCGCAAGGTTAAAGTTTCAACAGCAACACCTTTATCAGCGAACTGGCAACTCATAATGGTTTGCCAAGCCTTGTCGCCATCTAATTCAAACGCCTTAACCTCTCTTTTAGTGATGCTCACAATCGTTCTCCTCAATCACTTCAACGCTATCGCAGACGTTGTTTAAGTGGCGTAGCGCCTGACCGATACTGGCAAAGTCAACTCTGCGAACCCCCATATCAACCTTTTTCGTCTTCTTGCTACGTGGGCTTTTTTTTACATATCGAACATTTGGCATGTAAAACTTACTTTCAGGATGCAGCTCAGGATCAAGTATCCAACCACCCTTTAGCTGGCCGTTAACATACAAAACCACTCGCAATTTGCGTTTGTACAACCGCTCTTGTAGCGATATGGCGTAGCCGTCGCACATGAGTTTGAGTCCTGAATATATATAGCTTTCAGCACTCAACGCCTTAATCTGCTCTTTACTTAACTTTGGCATTCCGTGTCTCCTTTTAGTCAATCAACATGTCGGCAAAACGATCAATCATCTCTACCGTGACGGGCGCTTTGTTAATGACAGCTAGGCGATTGATACCGCGCAGCAACTTATTTAAACGACGAGCATTACCGCCTGATACTTTCTCTAAACGCTCATTAAACGCATCTGTACCCAGCGCAGCCTCGCAAAACATCGCGATATCAGTAGCAGGTAGGCGCATTTTGAGATCATGCACCATACCGATACGGCTGTAGATTTGCTTGTATTGCCCACGCGCACCGCGCAGGTTGGCACGTAGGCGCGGCATACCAGCGAGTACGATACCGATACCAGCTTTGTCATGGATGCGGCGCAATATCTCAAGCGAGTTCAGCGTCAGCAGCTCAGCCTCATCGACGATGAGCAAGCGATCAGAGCCTTTTAGCTTTTCGATCACAGCCGTCATCATGGCGTTGTTGTTGCGTCCAGTTGTCACGCCCAGTAAGTTGCAGAGTTCAGCAAGTAGCACTTTCGCGCTGAAGGTCGGATCAACCTCTAACATCACCACATTGCTATGACGCGCGGCATACTCTTTGAGCGCCATCGTCTTACCCAGCCCAGCATCACCGATGACCAGCTGCATATCGTTCATGGCGTGAGCAAAACCACAGCTTTCAAGCGTGCGTTTGGCGGTTGGCGTAGCGATAAACTCACTCGACACGTCAGTCGATTTGCTCTCTTGGCGTTGTGTCAGCTCGGCAACCGCCTTATCAATGCTTTTAACGTCGCCGCCATAAGTCCCTTTAAGGTACTGATTGATGACTGAGGCAGAGTAGCCAAGCTGCGAGCCGACCTGCTTTTGACTCATGCCAGTGGCTTCGATATGCGCTTTTAATAGTTCGATACTCATGATTAATATCCTTATTTATTTAGCTTGTTTGTTATTAGTGTCTTCAGCATCTGTGAGAAACATAAAATATTCGGTTTTAGCTTCTGGTGTCACAGTCGTCGGCATCAGCTCATGCAACGTCTGCGCTTTTTCGTACTCAATAGTTGGACGTAGCTCAGCTTCAGCCTTGGCGCGTTCCTCATCCAGTTTCTTAATGCGACGCTCAGTACGTTGACGTTTACTACGTTCGACAACCGTTTCACTAAACGCAGCCTTTTTGTTGCCATCTAGAATCGCATCACAGATATAGTTACCATCCTCATCACGCACGATGATGCTGCTAGCGTCATGCTGGTCGAGATAAGCCACAACCGACTTACCATCCCAAACCTCAAGCGCCTTGTGCCAATACTCGTTGTTATAGACTGTCAGCCATGCACGTTGCACCACACGAGTAGCGTGAGGACGAAACATATCGCGGGCTTCTACTTCAGTCAGCGGAATAATGTCGGCCGCATCCATTTGATTCATGATGTGCTGACGCATCGCCGCTGGGGTTACATTACCGATGGCGCTATGCTTATGCTCCGTGTTGTACCAGTGCACAGCTGCTTCGATCACATCAAGCAATTGGTTCCAGTCTGGTAATTTGCCCTTAGCCCATTTTTGCTTAGGCGTTAGCACTTCGCGTCCCTCAGCTTCAGCTTTGGCAAGACTTGCCGTTGCGGTACTGATTCTGCGATGCGTGTCGCTATCAACATTAGGGCCGTGATACGTTTCAAACTGCCTTGCAATCCTATGGGCTAGAGTTTTCATGACACGTTCAATGATGCCGCGACCCTGCGGATTGCCTGGTATGCCTGTTTCGTGATGCACGCCTAGGCGGGCAAATATTCCATATAAATCTGTATCAAACACTTTGTTCTTTTGACCACCGCCATTATCTGAGTAGTAGATTGCAGGTATACCGTGATTAATCATGGCGTGACGCAGCGCATCACCAACGGCAATATGACTCTCTGAATAAGCAAGTGACCAGCCAACGATATAGCGACTTGCTGTATCCATGATAAGCGTCACCTCAGGTGTAGTCGGTTGTCCATGCTCGTAATGACGCACCTTCATTTTTAGACTATGACCATCGCCTGTCCAAACATCGTTATTGACCAGCGTTGACCAGTCGCGCTTCTGATAAGTCTTAAGCGCTTTCATCTTCGCGCCAGTCAAGCGACCAGCTTCACGGATAAACTTAGGCATTTTATCGAGTGCGCGACGTACGGCATCATAGTGAGGGACAGCGTCCGCACCATGCTTAGCGCCGTAGGATAATGCAAACGTACGATACGCCTCAGCCATGCCGACACCATTGGTATTGCGATAGACAGCCATAAAATCAGGCAGCCACTCCATACGCGTCGGCTTAATCACAGGCTGTCCTTGCTTTTGTGGGGCAAGTGCCAGCAGTCGCTCGGTTGGCGTCTCACACTTCGCCGCATCTAGGCACCATTGATGCAACCTGCGCACACCGACGCCAGCCTTACCGCGAGTCTTAGCCAAAGCCGTTGCACATACAGTGTTGTAGTCAGTTGACTCATCAACGGGTAGCGCCAAATCACGACTCATCTCAGACACCAGCTTGATAGCAGCAGTGCGATTACCAGCAGACACTTCGTATTGATCGACCAGTAAGGTCATTCTCAAACGAGCATCAGCAGTCGCACGTTGGTCACTGTCTAGTGTGTCGATACTACGGTTAGCGATCACCGCGATATCACGTTGCGCCTTTGTCGATTGCTTGGGCATCAATGCCTTATAAGCCTTTGCTTTGATTTCTGCTTGTGCGTCAGCGGGTAAACTATCAAACGCATATTCCAAACCGCCACCGCGACCCGACCTTTTTCGAGACACCCAGTTTTCTTTTTCAGCTGTAGTTCGCACATTGCGATGGAACGTAGGCAATGACTTTAATCGCATATCTGCGATCTCTTTAGCTGTGTAATAGGATTTAATTTCAACACTCATGTGCATTTCTCCCAATTATGAGTTAACATGAGCGTAAGGTTGGTGTAAAATTACGTTCAGCAAAACGTTCTGGCCAGATAGTTTCAGGGGCAACGCCAATTGCCTCCGCAATTAACCGCTCAGATTTAGGATAAGGTTTATCCAAGGCACTGCGTACCGTGCTTTCACCTAATTTATGCGCCCTTGCTAACGCTGCTACTGACCAACCTCGCTTGTGTAAAGCTGCAATCACATCCGCACGATGCCAGTCGTGTGGTTTTTTTTGATTGTCTTGTACGTGGTTCATTTTAGTTGCTCCTTTGAGTTGATAAACATATTTAAACATGTGCGTTTGATTAAATCAACATCTATTTAACCGCACATGTTAAATAAAAAGGATAATTAAACATGAATAATCATAAGCCCTTGTTTAATATCAATTTATTTTTAATATGTGCGCTAGATTTCATTTTCATGAAACGCACATGATTGGAGTAACCTTACATGTGCAATAAAGATTTCGAAAAACGCTTAGAAATAGCTATCCAGAAAATAGGAGGGGTTGGTTTGGCTTGCGCAAAAGCAGGCATTACTTATCCAACATTGACGAGATGGAAGGAAGGAACTTCAGATCCAAAACTGTCTAACATAGTAGCCTTTGCAAAAGCGGCTAATGTAAGCTTAGACTGGTTGGTTAATGGGTTAGATGGAAATACTGGAGAGGTTAATACAGAAATACCTGATATCGCCGCTATAAGTGCTGCAAAGGGTATCAGCGTAGAGGACGCTATAGATACTCTCAAGGCCATGATTGATACCCAGCATAAGCTCACAGAAGAAGAGAGATTCCTACTTAGTGAGTTTAGAGTCTTAGATGATGACCAGCGCCGCATGATGCTACGCTTTATCATTGGCGGATTTGACAGCCTCAACAGTGGTGGTGATAAGAAAGGCATCTTTGGCAGTCCACACGCAAAAATAGAAGACAGCTTTAAAGGGTAGTGCAATGAAAGCACCTGATTACAAAGGGGTTTTTGCTAGCCCTAACGCCCAAATAGCTGACAGCTTCAATGTATATCGGCAGAAACCGCCGCCAGAAGATCATCCTAACGCTATTGTTTGTGTGCAGTGTGATGAACTTACTTGGCGTCTGACTGATTGTTGCATTCATTGTGGGTTTAATATGGATGCTTACGCACAAGAACTGATTAGGCTAGAAAACCTAGACCAACTAAGGTTTGAGCAGCAACAGCTTAAGAAAAAAATACTGCCTCTCCTAATTCTAATGTTAGTTCTTGCTGGAGGTGTAGCGTTGGCGGCACTTCTAACCGATATCCACCCTTTCGCATACTGGATATTAATTGGCGGAATGGTAACAATATCTATATTTATCAAACCTTTAGTTGAAAAGATAGAAAATACTCGTCATCAAATACGAGAGTTACAATAGCTATGGCCTGCCTGACTAGCGCTTCTGGTACCCTCATTGATGACGGTACCAGAACGCAGTGCTATACTTAGCCAACACCATAGGAGGCTAAGATGCTGACAGATAAGGACATTTGCGATATCAAAGAGCTGGCGTATAGGTCTGGCATGGACTATTTCGTCAAAGAAGAAATGCGCCAGTACAAGCCGTATTACAGTGAATGGATACCAAGACGCAGTCAGCATGACCTACCGTTGAGTGGCGAATACGTCCTTTATCAAAAATTGCCTTTTCAGGATCGCACACTGTATGTCTGTATTGCTTCTTTTATGGTCTATCCAAGCATATATCGCTTCGAACACAGGCTTTATATATTAGGCTTTTGCAATGGAAGCTATAATCTATATGACCTTTACAACAACTATCATCCTGATTTCATCTTCAAGTCTCTGTACGCTGAGCGGTCTTATATCTTCGACGGCTACTTGCCAACCCACTAATTACCGTCATCCATAAAAAAGGGCAACCATCGCGGCTGCCCTTAATCACTATTTAAACATCGTTTAAACGCCTATCAAACTATCCTCATATATGCACAATTAAACACCGCAATCATATCAATATCTCTCATTCCTGCTCATAATGTATTCGTGCATAACCAGCGCCGCCAAATATGCTTAACCCTTGATATCATTGGCTTAGTGGTTGATAATAAGGGCACATCTTCTTCACTATCCCTATGCACAACTAATCACTGCCCCACATGTAAAAACAGAAACGGACGAGCAACGATGGCGGACACGCAAAACCTAACCACTCCAGATAGCAATGACAACCCTAATGCTAGTCAAGCAAGCCAAACTGATCAGGCGGTTGCCTCGGGCAATGCTTACGAGCTCATCAAAAAACGTTTGACAGAACAAGGTGCTCGTTTAGAGCAACAGACGGCCACGCTAAATACTGCACGCCTTGAAGAGTTCGGCAGTACTCAAGTGCAAGTCATCGCCCGTACGCGTATCCGTACCGAACATAACAGTGTGGCGCAGGATATGGTGCAAGTAGGCGAATATCTACTGTTTGGCTACAACGTTTTTATGGGACTCAAACGTGCAAGCAATGTTAAGGATGTATTGTCGCTATATCGTTTGATTGAGCCAGTCGAAAGTGAAGAAGAGTACCAACTTCAAGAGGTCGATTTAACAGGCACTTTTTTGGGTCAAGATGCCTTTGTCCAAGACTTCAATGAGCTGTACCGATATTATAAGCAAACGCGCTTAATTCAAATAACGGTGAAAGATAGCAAATTGCTATTGGCGTTTCAGATTGGAGAGCGTATCACTGATATTCGAGTGTTCCGTTTCGCGCTAGATTTTAGCCAAGGCACACCAGAGTCGGCGCAAGTCGCTTATGTGGACAATCGAGGCGAGCGTGACATTGAATTGCCGCCTGCTTATGATTTTGACTGGATTGAGACCACACGCGATCAAATGGTGAATGGTAAATATCCCCATATGAATATCTTAGACACGATATTTGTGGAAACGGTCGGTGGTGATTTGACCATTAAGATTGAGGATAATACGCAGTCAGGGCAAGGTATTTATAGCGAACCAGTCAATGACCGTACCCAGTCGCTGACCGATGCTGAGATTGCGTATGCCAAAGTGGGCAGTTTAATACTGCTTAAGATATTGCCCTATCGTGAAGAGGACTACCGTTATTTTGTTTATAACACCTTGACCGAAGCGGTGCTGCGTTTGGATGCGATTGGACAGTCGTGTGTTCAGCTGCCAGAAGACCACGGCATCATGTTTCCGGGTGGTTATTATCTACAGACGGGTGAGTATAAGCTGTTCGAGGCCAATAATGTTGGTGCTACTGACTTACGGTTTAAGCGTAAAATTGTATCGCCAAATGGGGAAGATGTTTTATTCTTATTTTACGACCGAGACTTGGGCGTCACGGGGCTGTTTCCTTATAACTTGATTAAAAAGCAATTGGCAAATCCTATCTATTGTAACGGTATGGCTTTGGCTGAGAATGGCCGTTTGGTGCTGTTTAGTGACCAAAGCGAGCCATCTCGTATTCACCCGATGCAGATATGGCACACGCCTTACGCCTCGCATGAGTATGTCAGTGAGCTGCCAGAAAGCACGAGCTTCTATGGCAAAATTGGTAATAAAGAACTGGTACGCGGTATCTCCGACCTGTATAGCATTACTCGCCTGATTGACAATCAAAGCGTGTCACAGAAGCTTTATGAAGAGCTTACCAATAATACCAGCCGACTCTTTGACAGCTATTATTGGTTGTCTGAGCCTGAGCTAAGCGAAGTCGCCAGTAGTATTAAAGAAGTGACGGCCACGGCTGAGCTGGTCATTGATGAATTCGCCAAAGTACAAAGTATCCAAAAGCAAACCCAAACCGCGCTAGCCGATGCTGACACGCAGCAAAGTGAGATTTTGCGGCAGATACGCGTTACTAGCTTTGAGTCTGCCAGTGATTATGTCGATCAGCTGTCAGCATTAAGACGCCAAAAAGGCCGTTTGGTTAGCTTGGAGGATTTGCGCTATCTAGATGCTGATAAGTTACAAGCGCTGCAAAAGCAATTAGAAGAGGCAGAAAGCGAGCTGGCTGAAAAAACGGTATTGTTTTTAAGTGGTGAAGAGGCACTATCAAGCTACGAAGGCATATTGGTCGATGTCAGTGAGCGCTTAAACACCGCAGAAACCAATGCTGAGCTAAAACCCGTACTAGAAAAAATTGATGAAACAGCGCAAGGGTTAGATTTATTGACCGAGCTATTAGGGACGTTAGATGTGGCCGATGCCACAGTACGCACGCAAATTATCGATGACATATCGACCATTTACGCCAGCCTGAATCAAAGCAAAGCCAAGCTCAATCATAAACGCAAAGATTTAGGCTCAGCGGAGGCTGTCGCGCAATTTGGGGCGCAGTTTAAGCTGTTTGGTCAGTCCATAGCCAATGCGTTATCCATTGCCAATACGCCTGAGAAATCAGATGAGCAAATGGCAAAATTGCTGGTACAGCTAGAAGAGTTGGAAAGTCAGTTCGCTGATCCAGAGACCAATAGTGGCGATCAGTTTTTAGCCGATATTATTAGTAAACGTGAAGAGATTTACGAAACCTTTGAAAACCATAAGCAGCAACTGCTTGATGCTCGCAACCGTAAAGCGCAAAACTTGGGTGATGGCGCGCTGCGAATGCTTGAGAGTATTAAAAAACGCACGCAAAGCACAGGTGTCACGGGATTTACAGAAGAGGAATCGCTCAATACCTACTTTGCTGCTGATGGTCTGGTGCAAAAAGTCCGCAACATCGCAAAAGAGCTGCAAGCGATGGGCTTTAGCGTAAAAGCCGATGATATCGACGCCCGTCTAAAAGCCATTCAAATCGAGAGCTATAAGAGTCTAAAAGACAAGTCGGACTTGTTTGAAGATGGTGGTCAAATCATCAAACTGGGCAAGCACCGCTTTTCAGTCAATACTCAGCCATTAGATTTGACCTTATTGAGCCGTCAACAGTCAGATGGCAAGCGTGTGCTGAACTTGCATCTAACGGGCACCGACTATTATGAAGTGCTTAATAACACTGAGCTAAACGCCTTGCGCCCGTACTGGGATATGAATATCGCCTCCGAGTCTGACAAGGTGTACCGCGCCGAGTACTTGGCCTATAGCATTATTGAAAGTGCCAAAAACAGCCAAGATGGCCTAACAGAAGAACGTCTATATCAAGCATACGATGCGACCATCATTACCCTAGATGTTAATGGCGATATTGATAATGACAGCCCGTTGTCCAAACTGGTCAAAGCTTACGCCACCCCTCGTTATCAGCTTGGATATGACAAAGGCATTCATGACCATGATGCCACGCTATTATTGATGCAAATTCTGCCGACATTGCGCGAGGCAGGGCTACTGATTTATACCCCGCAAGTACGTGCGTTAGCGCAGTTGTTTTATTGGCAGCTAAATATTGTACAAGCGCTTGGTTTAGATAGTTTACGTCAATTTGGTTATGACGCTTGGTTAAATGAGTCCGTGCTGACGCGCGCGAGCAACTGGACAGATAGAGCTGCGACCGCCGAGCAACTGCGCCGTGCATTGGGTAGCGATACTGCGAAGTCTCTATTGGTCGAGGACATGAGCCAAGTGATGCGTCATTTTGTTATGGCTCATAATGACGACAGTCTTAGCGCTGATAACGGTGCTAGCAAGCATTCAGAACCAGATTCAAATACCAGTGATACTCATAACGCCAACATATTCAAACCAAGCTATGTCCAACTGGCCAGTGAATATTTGGTGAGCGTCATGGGGCAGTCGGCGGAATCAAGTGCAGGTGCATATAACACAATAAAATGGCAAACCAGTCAACAAGCGCAGCAGTTGTGTGAGCAGTTAAGCCAAACATTGAATAGTGCCTCAGGCAGCACGCAAAATACGGCCAGTTTTGATCAACTACAGTCTTCTATCAGTAAGCTTGGATTCCAACCCAAATCAGCCTATGAGCTATTGGCCACATGGTTTCATGCACTACTTGATAAGACTTATGGTGGGACAGAGTCGGTTAACGTAGCGACTGATGGCACCAATGAAGCAGGTGAGGCACTCAGTGAAGAGGAGCTTGCTGAGAGTAAAGAAAAAGAAGCGCTACGCAAGCAACAGCTAGAGAGCGGCCGTCATTATGTGCCAGAAGCCATTGCCGTCTTGCTTACCCAATTAAATGATGCCCAGCGTGAAGCTTTGGTGCAACGACTCATTGATTCAGGTGCTACCTTTAATAAAGGGGCTTTTAATAAAGGGCTAAGTGCTAAAGGATTGGGCAATCAAGGTTTAAACAGTACAGGCGCAAGTGGCACACCATCGGCCTTGTCATTTTCCTCAATCACCTCGTCGGCTACGTCATCGACTACATCATTGACCAGTATTAATAATCCGCTCAATCAAGTGCAAAGTTTTGAACGTAGCACGGGTAAGGTATCACTTGAGATACAAGTCAATAACCTGCTGGGTGAGCATATACGTATTCATCAGCAGACCTTAACCTTTGCCGTCGATGATTTCTTAAATCGTTTGCATCATCATGATACCCAAGTTATCCCTGCCTATAGACGTTATCTGGCCATGCGCTCAGAGATATTGCATGACTCAAAAGAGACGTTGCGACTGGACGAATTTATGCCGCGTCCATTGTCCTCATTTGTGCGTAACCGTCTGATTAACGAGAGCTATCTGCCACTTATCGGTGACAATCTTGCCAAACAGATGGGCACGGTCGGCGAGGATAAGCGTACCGATTTGATGGGTATCCTCATGATGATATCGCCACCAGGGTATGGTAAAACCACCTTGATGGAATACGTGGCAAATCGTCTTGGCCTTATCTTTATGAAGATTAACTGTCCGTCACTCGGTCATGACGTCACCTCATTAGACCCCGAAAAAGCGCCCAATGCCACCGCACGAGAAGAGTTGAATAAAATCAACTTGGCCTTTGAGATGGGCAATAACGTCATGCTTTATCTCGATGATATTCAGCATACCCATGCAGAATTTTTGCAAAAGTTTATCTCATTGGGCGATGGTACACGCCGTATCGATGGCGTCTGGCAAGGCAAGACCAAGACTTATGACATGCGTGGCAAAAAGTTCTGCGTGGTCATGGCAGGTAACCCATATACCGAAAGCGGCGAAGCCTTCAAAGTCCCTGATATGCTTGCCAACCGTGCCGATATCTACAACTTAGGCGATATCATGAGCGGCATGGAAGAGGTGTTTGCACTCAGTTATATTGAAAACTCGCTGACCTCTAATACTGTCCTCGCACCAATGGCCAACCGTGACTTAAGCGATGTGCATCGTTTGATTAAAATGGCAAAAACAGACAATGCGAATCTTGCCCAAGCACAAAGCAGCGACCTAACGTATCCGTATAGCACTTCAGAAGTTAATGAGATTATCGCCATCTTGCGCCATATGTTTAGGGTGCAAGAAGTCATTTTGGATGTCAACCAAGCCTATATTGCTTCCGCCTCGCAAGATGATAAGTATCGTGTTGAGCCGATATTTAAGCTGCAAGGCAGTTATCGTAATATGAACAAGATGACCGAAAAGCTATCGGCGGTCATGAATGAAGAAGAGCTAAACCAGCTGATAGATGATCATTATCTGGGCGAGTCGCAGCTATTGACCCAAGGCGCAGAGAGCAACTTGCTCAAGCTTGGCGAGATGCGTGGTGTCTTGACCGAAGCAGAAACAGAGCGTTGGGCGCAAATCAAAGCCGACTTCTTACGTAACAAAGCCATGGGCGGTGAAGATGGTGATACGGGCGCGCGTATCGTCGCGCAGTTGGTCGATTTGGCCAGTGGCTTCAATGCCATCAGTAGCCAGTTTGAGACATACTTAACGAAAAACGACCCAGAGCAAATCGCTCGCTTACGAGAAGCAGGACAACAAGCGCAACTCGATGCCCAGCTAAACGCCCAATTAGAAGCACAGAAAATCCTCGCCGATAGCGTCATTAACAATGCCAAAGTCGTCAGCGACAGTATCGATAATGGCTTTGAAAAAAGCGTGAGCCAATTGCTGCAAATATATAAGCACGATCACAATGCTGGAAAGGCAGAAGGCGAGTATCTCAAGCAAAACCAAGAGGTGCAAAAAGCACTGATGGTACAGCTGGTTGAGGCCGTTGAACAACTGGCGCAAAAAATGGCGGATAGCTTGGTTAGCAATAATGATAATCAAACAGCCGATAGCGATATCCCTAATATTCATCAGCAAACGGCACTGATGGCAACTGCCCTCAAGCAAGCATTAGAGCCATTGACGATGCGGATGGATGAGAAGCTGGCGATTGATACCAGCACCGATCAATCAGGCAAGCTAATCGTTAATAGTCTCAATCGCTTAAATAAAATATTTGACGACTATGATTAGTAGACTATAGTGACCAGTAACTAATGTAGTAAACAAACCAATGAGAAAATTATGGCGCACAAAAAGAAGAACGTCCGCAAAAAACTTTGCCCTGTCTGCGAGCGCGAGTTTAGCTGGACTAAAAAGTTGGATAAAAATTGGGAGAGCATGGTCTATTGCTCCGACCAATGTCGCCGCGTTAAAAAGTATGAAGGGCTAGATCATCAAAAAGAAGATAAGTAGGCAGTAAACATTAACCATAGATATTAGATATACGGCACAAGGGGGCAGATGATGGCACACAAAAAAGTAAATTTACCGCAAAAAACCTGCCCCATCTGCCAGCGCCCATTTACGTGGCGTAAAAAGTGGGAGAAAGATTGGGAGCAGGTGATTTACTGTTCTGAGCGGTGTCGTCGGGGGAAGGGTAAGACAGATTGAGCTGAAATTTAGAAAATAAGTATAATCTATGAAATAAGCAACGTAGTTATATCAATCATTATAGATAGGTCAAACATTAACTAGAAATAGAGATTAAACGTGCATATATCAAAATTTTTCATTAGAAATTTTCGAAACTTCGAATCTGCTCAATTAAATTTTTCCGAAGGAGTAAATACAATAATAGGTGAAAATGGCTCAGGCAAGACTAATTTGTTCTATGCACTTAGACTAATGTTAGACGATACACTACCTCGATACCTTAAACTTACTGAAAACGATTTTAGCAGACAGTTATCTGATTGGAGAGGGCATTGGATAATACTAACTTTAAATTTCGAAGCACTAGGTTTCGATGATGCTACTCAAGCGCTTAGTATTCATGCTTGTGGAGATGTAAGTAATAGTAACGAACGAAATCAAACTCAAGGAAGCTATACGCTTTGCTTTCGTCCTAAGCGTCATGTTAGACAGGAAATTTATGACTACTCTCGAGAGGTGGATAAAAATAAAGATGGATTACAAGTATTGTTAGATAAAATAACCATTGATGATTATGAAACAGTTTATCTATGTAAGGGGTCAGCACAATGTAGTGAAGATGATTTTTATGATCAGTACGTTGGTAATTTTGAAGAAATTATATTCCCAGATCCTAATCAAGCTGGAACACAAATTTATGGTGTTTATTTACCTAGAGAACTAAATTTATACGACGAAATATCTTGTACTTTTATTAAAGCATTACGTGATGTAAGTAGTGATTTACGCTCTTACTCGAAAAATCCATTGGTTGGTTTATTGAGAGGTAAGGATAAAAAAGTAGAAATAGGTATTCAGTCAGATTTAGTTAATAGTATAAATGAACTCAATGAAAACATTTCAAAGCTTGAGGAAGTATCTACTGTGCAAAAGGGAATTGATAGTAGCTTAAAACAAGCAGTTGGTACAACTTATGCTCCCAATATAGAAGTAAGAGCTGAACTACCTAATGAAATGGATAAGCTATTACAGTCTTTGAAATTATGGGTAGGTGATTCAGATAACGAACATGTAGGTAGATTGTCAGAGTTGAGTCTAGGTGGTGCTAATCTCATCTTCCTTTCTCTAAAACTATATGAATATGAAAAAATAAAAACAGATAAAGTAGCTAATTTGCTACTAATAGAAGAGCCTGAAGCTCATATACACACTCATATTCAAAAGACGCTTTTCGATAACTTAGGTAGACATGAACATAAGCCACAAATATTCATCTCTACCCACTCCACGCAGATATCTTCTGTAAGTAAGATTAGTAGTATCAATATTCTTAGTCGTTTAGGCAACGGTTCAGTAGTGTTTAACCCCACAAATGGATTAGAGGTTAATAAAATAAAGAGGATTGAGCGTTATTTAGACGCTGTTAGAAGTGATCTGCTATTTGCTAAAGGTGTAGTACTAGTTGAAGGGGATGCGGAACAAATTTTACTTCCAGTAATATTTCAAAAAGTATTTGGTTTATCTTTGGATGAGATTGGAGTCAGTGTTATCAACGTTGGAAGTACAAGTTTTGAGAACATTGCCAATATATATCATCAGCAAAGAGTGAATCGAAGATGCGCTATTCTTACAGATTTAGATGAGGCATTTATTCAGCTCCCTTCTAACCCAGATTCTACTCATACTACAGGTCAAACTAAAGCTAAAAACTCGCAAAAAAGCGGTCAAGAAAGAAGAGAAAAGCTTGAAGAGTTTTGTAGTGAAAATGATTGTATTAAAACTTTCTATGCTAAACACACTTTTGAAGTAGATTTAATTAGCGATGAAAATAGCAATATCTTTGTACCAGTCTTAAGTGAAATTTACGAAGAAACGTCTTTAACGGCGATGGAATCCTCAAAAGAGAAACTTGAAAGTAATGATATAGAAATTCAAGGTACAGAGGTGCTAAGACTGGCTAAAAAAGCAGGTAAAGGTTGGTTTGCTATCGCAGTCGCAGAACAGGTAAATGAGTATGTGAATATACCTGAGTATATTTTAAAAGCGATTGCTTGGGCATCACCTCATTTAGATTTGGCTTCCAAAGTGAAATCAGCAGAATATAGATTAAATACCCGTTATGAGCTAACCCATCAAGACTTTGTGGATGGAGGAGAGTTGGAATATAGTGATGAATGGGATTGGCGTGAAGAACTGCAAAATGATGAAGAGTTTTTTATGAGTAATTATCAGAATGAACTACCAGAAGATCCATTGACAAAGTTGTTAAGTTTATATGATTTTTAATAATCTCACCCCCGAACAAATCAGAGCTGTTAGAGAAGAAGGTCACGTTTTACTATCTGCTTGCCCTGGCAGTGGCAAAACTAAAACGATTATTCATAAGTTAGCATATGAAGTTAGTCAATTAGACGATACAAGTAAGAAAAAAGCTATTGCTGTTACCTTTACTGTTCGAGCATCCGAAGAGATATTCAAACGATTAGAACGTATGGGTATAGACAGTAAAAAAGTTTGGTCAGGTACTTTGCATTCTTTCTGTTTAGAATGGATTATAAAACCATATTCTTGCTACTTAACTGATCTTCAAAATGGTTATATAATTGCTGATGAATCTTTTACATCATCGTTATTGAACGATTTAAAAGGTATCCATCAATTAAATTCTTTCGATAACATTAATACACGTTTTGAAAGAGATGGAAGTTTTGCAGAATCTGACGCGCTAAAAATAAGATTGTTAACAGATTATCATACGGAATTGAAGAGACAAAAACTTATAGATTTTGATATTTTGCTTTATTACTCGTTTAAGTTACTTAAGGATTATCCAGAAATTTCTAAAGTATTATCAAAGCTATTACATTTAATATGTGTGGATGAATATCAGGATACACAGGATTTGTCATACGCGATACTTTGTTCTATTGTTAACGCAAGTGATGGTGCTACTTCCTTGTTTTTGGCTGGAGATGTGGATCAAGCAATTTATCACAGCTTTGGAGGAGTTGCCAAAAGTAAGAAGGAGATTGAAACCGAACTAAATGGGGAAGAAGTAAAGAATTTACCATTAACTGGAAACTTTAGATCAACACAAAGAATTATTGACTTTTATCATAGTTTTCAAAGCATTGGTATTCCAATTATTGCTACTGGCGTTAAGGCAAATGTACAGGGGGTTATTACGTATAACAATACGATCCATAAAGATAACTTAGTAACAGAAGTAGCTAGATTAATACAAGATAATATTGATAAGAATATTCCTGAAAATGAGATATGTATATTAGTTCCACAATGGTGGCTTATTACAATTATAGCTAGGCAATTACAAACAATACTACCAAATATTAATTTTGATGCATCTGGAATTGTGCCTATGTCAAAGAACAAAGATAATTTTTGGTATAAATTGTCTCGCCTGTTTCTGACAGAGCCTAGCCCTAATATTTATGCTTTAAGGTATCAGTGGGCTAGAGAACTAATGGATAAATACTATGAGCATACCGGTAATATTTTTGTGGAACCACATAATTCTGAACGTAATATTTTACGCCTAGTTAACTCTATTTCTTCATATGAAACTGAAGCAATACCTTATCTCCATGAGTGCTTTGATAAATTTCTGGTTGAACTGGGACTGAATATCAATAATTTTAAAACTATCGAAGAAAGTCGGAATGTATATTTTGAAAATATAAATCGACGATTTGCTGACACTAATTACGATGTTCCAAGTGATATTGTATCTTTCAAAAATCTATATAAAGAAAGAAGAGGAGTTGTTATCAACACATGTGTTGGTATCAAAGGAGAGGAGTTTGAAACAGTAATTGCTTTCGGATTATTGAGAGGTTATATACCACATTGGAACGAAATCATGTCGAGAAGTGTGAATGAACTAGAAGTCTCAAGAAAACTGTTATATGTAATTTGTTCAAGAGCTAAACAAAACCTTCATCTTATTAGCGAAAGTGGAAGAACGACTAGAAGAGGCGTTGAGCTTGAAAATACACCTTTACTAATTAATAAAAACTATAATTATGATTAACAATTATTTTGTCGTTGATCTAAATTATTTTGAATGTTTATATTTAGTGCTAAATGAAATATGAGCAAAAGTAGGATCAGCTATAAAAACCAATCCTACTCCAAACTATCCCTACAAATTCGGATTTAACCACTTCTCAGCAGTCTTCATATCCCAGCCTTTACGCTCAGCATAACTCTCTAACTGGTCACGGCTGATTTTACCGACGTTGAAATACTCACTATCAGGATGTGAGTAATAGAATCCGCTGACCGATGACGCAGGCCACATTGCATAGCTTTCAGTTAGCGTCGTACCAATCGCATCTACTGTACCCAGCCAATCAAACAATTTGCCTTTTTCCGTATGCTCAGGGCAGGCAGGGTAGCCAGGTGCAGGGCGGATACCGACGTATTTTTCTTTAATCATCTCATCATTAGTGAGTGACTCAGTTGGTTGATAGCCCCAATATTCTTTACGGATGAGCTCATGTAGATGCTCAGCGAATGCTTCAGCTAAGCGGTCAGACAGTGCCTGTACCATGATGGCGTTGTAGTCATCGCCTGCTGCTTTATATTGCTCAGCGAGTGCTTCTGTACCGACGATTGAGACAGTAAAACCGCCCAAGTGATCGGTATGCGTCTCTGATGGTGAGATGAAGTCTGCCAAGCTAAAGTTTGGCTTGCCGCTAGCTTTGTCGCTTTGCTGACGTAAGTGCTCAAACTGATAGGTTGGTTTGCCACCATCAGCAGGCGCATTATCATACACAGTCACGGTATCGGCCCCAGTACGGCGCGCAGGCATCAGTTTAAACACCCCTTTGGCTACGATTGATTTCTCATCAATCATCTTTTGTAGCAGCTCTTCTGCATTTTCAAACAGATCACGAGCCGCTTCACCGACCACATCATCTTGCAATATTTTCGGGTATTTACCGGTCAGACCCCAAGAAATAAAGAATGGTGTCCAGTCAATATAAGGCAGCAGATTCGCGATTGGATAGTCATCCAATATCACTTGTCCTAGCTTATTTGGCACGGGTGGCACATAGTTTTTCCAATCATACTGAAAGCCAATCTTGACCGATTCAGCATAGGTGACTTTGGCGGCTTTTGGTTGACGCTTAGCCAGACGCTCACGCACTTTGACATATTCTTCACGTGTCTCATCGATGAGTGCTTGACGGTGCTCTTTTGATAGCAATTTGGTCACCACGCCGACTGAGCGCGAAGCGTCCGATACATAGATGACGCCATCGTTTTGATATTGCGGCTCGACCTTGACGGCAGTATGCGCTTTCGACGTCGTTGCACCGCCAATCATTAATGGTAGTGTCATGCCGCGCTCTTGCATTTGCTTGGCGACATAGACCATCTCATCGAGACTTGGGGTAATCAGACCAGACAGACCGATGATATCGACTTTTTCTGCGATGGCAGTATCGAGGATTTTTTCACAAGGTACCATGACGCCTAGATCGACGATATCATAGCCGTTACAGCCAAGCACCACGCCGACGATATTTTTGCCGATATCATGTACGTCGCCTTTGACGGTTGCCATTAGGATTTTACCTTTGACTTCGCCTTCGACTTTTTCCGCTTCGATATACGGGTTTAGCCACGCGACGGATTGCTTCATCACGCGGGCAGATTTTACGACTTGCGGTAGGAACATTTTACCTGCACCGAATAGGTCACCGACGATATTCATACCGTCCATCAGTGGGCCTTCGATGACTTCTAGCGGTTTAGGGTATTTCTCCCATGCTTCTTTGGTATCCGCTTCGATAAAGGTCGTCACGCCTTTGACCAGTGCGTGGGCGATACGTTCTTCTACCGTACCTTCGCGCCAGCTCATATCGACGGTGCTGTCTTTTTTCTTGCCGCCATCTTGGTAGTTTTCAGCGACGGTCATCAGACGCTCAGTTGCATCTTGACCAGTTTCACCTTGATTGCGGTTGAGCATGACATCTTCGATAGCGTCACGGGCTTCTTTTGGAATATCATCGTACAGCTCAAGCATGGCTGGGTTGACGATACCCATGGTTAGGCCGTTTTTGATCGCGTGGTACAAGAATACGGAGTTGATCGCTTCACGGATTGGGTTACCACGGAAACTAAACGAGACGTTGGATACGCCGCCCGAGACCATGGCATTTGGTAGATTTTCCGTAATCCAACGTGTGGCATTGATAAAGTCAGCGCCGTAGTTATTATGCTCGGTGATACCTGTGGCGACGGCAAAGATATTTGGGTCAAAGATAATGTCTTCTGATGGGAAGCCCACTTCGTTGACCAGTACGTCATAGCTGCGTTTAGATATCTCAATCTTGCGCTCATAAGTGTCAGCCTGTCCGTCTTCATCAAATGCCATGACGATAATCGCGGCACCGTAACGCATGCATAATTTGGCACGCTCAACGAACTCAGCGTGACCTTCTTTTAATGAGATAGAGTTGACGACCGATTTACCCTGCGTACGCTTGAGGCCTTCTTCGATGATGTCCCATTTAGACGAGTCAATCATCAGTGGGACACGGCTGATATCTGGTTCGCCTGAGACCAAGTTGACGAAGTGAATCATCGCCTGCTTGGAGTCGAGCATGCCTTCGTCCATATTGATATCGACGATCTGCGCACCGCCTTCGACCTGATCGCGAGCGACATCGAGTGCTTCGGTATAGGCTTCGGTTTTAATCAAGCGTAGGAATTTTTTAGAGCCTGTGACGTTGGTACGCTCACCGACATTGACAAACAAGCTATCAGAGTTGATGGTAAATGGTTCGAGTCCTGACAAGCGGCAGGCAGGCGCTATCTCAGGGATGACACGCGGTGGATAGTTCGCCACGACTTTAGCGATTTGACGGATATGCTCAGGCGTTGTACCACAGCAGCCGCCCACGATGTTTAAGATACCTGCTTTGGCAAAACCTTCAAGTAGGGCAGCCGTTTCTTCAGCGGTTTCATCATACTCACCAAACTCATTGGGCAGACCAGCGTTTGGATGCGCAGAGACGTAAGTATCAGCGATGTTTGACAATGTCTGAATATGTGGACGCAGCGCATCAGCACCTAGCGCACAGTTAAAGCCAACAGATAGAGGCTTGGCATGGCGGATAGAGTTATAAAATGCCTCAGCCGTTTGACCAGACAGCGTGCGGCCTGACGCGTCGGTAATCGTACCCGAAATCATGATTGGCAATTCAAAGCCAATATCATCAAACACACCAGTGATCGCAAATATCGCCGCTTTGGCATTGAGCGTATCGAAGATCGTCTCAATCAAAATAATATCGACGCCGCCCTCTATTAGGCATAAGGTCGCTTCACGATAATTGAGTACCAACTCATCAAAGGTAATATTACGAAACGCAGGATCATTGACATCAGGCGATAGCGAGCACGTACGTGACGTCGGACCCACGACACCTGCAACGAAGCGCGGTTTCTCAGGCGTTTTTGCGGTAAATTCATCCGCCGCTGCTCTAGCAATCTTGGCCGCTGTCCTATTCAGTTCTGGCACTAGATACTGCATGTCATAGTCCGCCATCGACAGACGCGTACCATTAAAGGTATTGGTCTCGATGATATCAGCGCCCGCTAGCAGATGATCGTGATGAATGTCTTTGATCATGTGCGGCTGAGTCAGTACCAGCAGGTCGTTGTTGCCGCGTACATCTTGGTCAATATCAGCAAAACGCTCACCACGATAATCCGCTTCTTCTAACTTATAGGTCTGAATCTGCGTACCCATCGCACCGTCTAACATCAAAATGCGTGATGCCATCTGCTCAGTAATACGGGCACGAGCGGTTAGCTGCTGCTCTTCAAACGGAAATACAGCAGGCGGCGTTAATATAAAGTCATTAGCGGATGAGGAGTTAGAGGCGGTATCGGTATGAGAATCGGTTAGTGAGGTCGTCGTTGGAATCATAGGTGTGCTGCTTATATCGTAATTATTAAAAAAAGAAGGAATAACAAACCAGTAGCGTGCAGAGTCTCACGAAGAGGACCGCAAATTTGCATTATTTTAGCATGAAAAGTTTACTACATAGGGATACTGCATATTCCTCTTTGGCAATAGATAAATAAGAGGAGAGCTAAGTAACAAAGCAAGGTATTAGAGTCTATTTCATAAAGCAGATACGCACAAATGAATATCATTTCGCTAAGGGCTTACATAAAGCTTTTCTTTTGCAAATGAAAGCCAACGGGAACGCTCAGAAGTCAGACAGAATTTACATCCATACCACAAAAAATTGCGCAAAGGCAGGTTGATAAAGATTGCTTACATGTTAATTTAATTTCAGAAATACAAGGTCTTAGTAAGTCCTACTTATAAATATAGGCTCATTTATTAGCAGTAACTGGCACCAAGAGTATCAGTGTTAGTAATACAGTATGGTGAGCAAATGGCATTAGCAGGCAGGATGATCTGTAAGACAGTAATACCATAGTTGAAACAATACTAACGTCAAAGAAATTCAAATCATTAAGGAAAATGTTATGAAACTTACTAAAATTGCCACCATCGGTACATTGGCTATCTCAATTGCAGGTCTAAGTGCTTGTAATAATATGATGCCAGCAAAGACGGGTGATATGAAAGCACCAATGCACAGTCAGAGTATGGCTAAGATGAATGTTGTACAAATTGCCCAAAGCAATCCTGATTTTTCAGTATTGGTAGAAGCGGTACAAGCAGCAGGTCTAGTAGATATGTTGTCTGATCCTAACGCCCACTATACGGTATTTGCACCGACCAATGCCGCCTTTATGCAAGCATTGCAAGAAACAGGTATGACCAAAGCACAGTTATTTGCCAATAAGCCATTATTAACCAAAGTATTGGGTTATCACGTAGTCGCTGGTGATATGGCTATGTATGCCAAAGACGTCAAGCCTGGTAACGTAATGACCGCTAGCAAAGACACGTTGATGGTAACCAAAGAAGGCAAATTAATGGATGAAAACGGTCGCACAACGAATATCGTGAAGACTGATATCGCTGCCAACAATGGTGTTGTCCATGTAATCGATAGAGTATTGTTGCCTAAATAAGTATTAGCTGAGGCATATCAACTGTATTTATTATAAGACTAAGCAGCCATTGTTTGTGATGATTTCGTTATCAGACAATGGCTGTTTTAGACTTTAGAGCTTTATCTATATAAGTTTCTATTTAGGTTAGATTTTCAAAGTAAAAATCCGAAAATAGTTAATCACCATCATTTTGTCTGAAAAATCGCAATAACTGATATACAAGCAAACAATGCTATATACGTGATTGATACAGTGTTGCTACCTAAGTAAATACCATTTGAAAATTAAACAGTTAGACTGAGAACTATCAATATAACGGACTAAATAGTATGACTAAGTAATTGATACATTTATCAATTATTGGTCGCCATTATATTTATCGAAAGTTATTAATTTAAATAAATCCCTTAATCAATTATTTATCCAAAAAGGAATTACCTATGTTAAAGAAGAACTTGTTATCTATCGCAGTTGTAACCGCAGCCATGTCACTAGCAGCGTGTAACGATACTGAAACTGTTGCAGAGCCAACTGAACCAGAAGCCACTGAAGAAATGGCAGTTGAGCCAGTTGCTGAAACAGAAGCTGTTGAAGCAGAGCCAATGGCCGAAATGGACATGGAAGCGACTCAGACTATCGCTGAAATCGCAGCAGAAAACGAAAATCTAACTATCTTAACCGCTGCGCTACAGGCTGCTGGTCTTGATACTATGCTAATGGAAGAAACTAAGCATACTGTATTTGCCCCAACTGATGATGCATTTGCTCCAGTACTAGAAAAACTAGGCGTGACTAAAGAAGAGTTATTGGCCAATACAGACTTGTTAAAAACTGTCCTTCCTTACCATGTACTAGCAATGGAAGTTAAAGCGGCTGATATTCCATACGGTACTGAGATCGAAACGGCGAATGGTAAAACCATTACTATTAGTGAAGACAATGTAATTACTGATGCTACTGGTAACACAGCAAATATCACTGGTACAGATATTATGGCAACCAATGGTGTGGTACACACTATCGATGCAGTATTAATGCCTGAATAAGCTATTTATTAACGCATAGATTCATAATCTACAAGTTATTTGAAGAAAGCCTAGCCATCGTGCTAGGCTTTTTTACGTCTATAGATTAAGAATAGGGGAACTATGGGTTAACTATACGAGTACGGCTACCTAATAAAAATAAGGTTATAAAATATCAAAGTAAGCTCTATACAAAGGCAGGAAAAATGCAAAATGACAGTTATATGTTGTGTCAAATACAAGTTAATTTTAAAAATTAGAAAGGTAGTTTTAAGGTATTAAATCAGCTCGTATGAACGTGGGCTTCGATGTTTTTTCGGTAAGCTATTCTGTAGCGGTATAGAAAAACATCCAAACAAAAAAGCCCGAGAACATGGTCTCGGGCTTTTTATTTATTCAATAAGACTAAGTAGCAATCCTATTAAATCGACTTACACTTTATCTTTACGTAATGGATCAGCGTTCATGCTTTTTTGCTGCGCTAGATGACGCTCTTCCCAATACGGTGCGTTTTTGATACCGAATTTAGCAGGGTCAAAGCTATAGCGAGTTACGCCAGCTTTACGCTGAGCTTCATAGTCTTTAAGCATAGTAAGAGTTGGACGAGCCACGATGAAGATGACAAGAATACCAACAATATTAAGCCAAGCCATAAGACCAACACCGATATCACCGATTGCCCAGATATAACCAGCTGAGTTTAGACCACCATAAGCAACCATCGCCATGATAAGAACTTTTACTAGGAATAGACCAGTTCTGTTCGCACTACGACCGAGGAAACGTGTTAAGTAAGCGACGTTTACTTCAGCGATGTAGTAGTAAGCCAGAATTGTTGTAAAGGCAAAGAAGAATACAGCGATTGCGATAAAGGCATTACCAAACGTACCGTATACAGATTCCATTGCCATTTGCGTGAACGCAGGAGCATTGATTTCAGTAGTAGCAGCAACGTTCTGTACGATGAACTGGCCATCTGGTAGCGTACCTTGAATGTTGTACATGCCAGTAGACAAGATCATGAATGCAGTAGCAGAACATACTAGTAATGTATCAACATATACTGAGAATGCCTGAACTAGACCCTGCTGTGATGGATGCTCAACTTCAGCAGCAGCAGCAGCGTGAGGACCTGTACCCTGACCAGCTTCGTTAGAGTAGATACCACGTTTCACACCCCAACCGATCGCAGCACCAAAACCTGCTTGTGCAGTGAATGCATCACCAACGATCATACCAAATACATCTGGAATCAAGCTGAAGTTGCTGAACATGATGATTAGCGCTAGGGCAATATAACCTAAAGCCATGAAAGGTACTGCAAACTCAGTAAAGGTTGCAATACGCTTAATACCACCGAAGATGATGATACCTAGCACGACTAAGATGATAGCCAAGCCGACCAAACGCATAGAGCCAACTTCTAGGCCTGCAACGTTCATGATCGTACCTTCGCCCATTACCTGTGCAAATGCACTGATAACACCGTTCGCCTGTACACCGGGTAAGAACATACCGCATGATAAAATAGAAGCGATTGCGAAGAGGATGCCGTACCACTTTTGACCAAGGGCACGTTCAAAGTAATAAGCTGGGCCACCGCGATATTCGCCAGTTACCACATCTTTTTCTTTGTAAATC
>CAJXUF010000002.1 GCA_913061175.1 uncultured Psychrobacter sp. | reverse complement strand
ATTCTATTTATTCTATTTATTCTATTTATTCTATAATTAGTCACTCTTTTCTAATAGCTCAATCCACTGCCCTATTATTTCTTTAGGTTGATATTTTTTAGATTTCTCTTTTCCTCGTAAGCCAATTATTTTTCGATCTTCTTTACTATTCATCAGTTCTATCAAGGCTGAAGCAAGCTCATCGATATTGTTTTTCGGTACTAAAATTGAACCTGTACCTTCTAATATTTCTGCAGGGCCTGTATCACAATCAAAGCTAACAATAGGTAGTCCAAAAGCTAACGCCTCAAGCAGCACCATTGGAAAACCTTCAAAACGAGAGCTTAAACAAAATATTTCTGCTTCTTTATAGTATTTACTTACATCCGAAGTCTCACCCACCAAGCTCACTTTTTCAGTTAACTCATTCTCTTCGATAAATTTTGTGAGTTTGTTTCTCTCTTTGCCCTCGCCAACTATGACTAGTTTCCAATCTGGCATAAAGTCACTTACCTTAACCCAAGCCTCAAGCAACATATCGAAACCTTTCACCTGAATCAACCTACCTACTGCCAATACGGTTCTTGTGTTTTCTCGCTTGATATAGTCTTGTGGTGGGAATGGACAAGCATTTTCTATTGCTAAGATTTGTGATTTATGATGCGTGCCGTCTAACCAATACCGCTTATCTCTTTCCGTTAAAGTCACTACTGAATCGCAATATCGTGCTGCTAGTTGACGAGCGACTCTTCTACTTCTAACTCCTAAATCGTGATTAAAATTCAAGTGCTCCCAACATATATGCTTGACCGGTAAGCCTATGGTGGCAGGTATAGTAAATTGAGAGCATAATGTCTCTACTACTATCAATGCATCAATCTCCTCTTCTTTTAGTAGCTTCCTTAATTTATAAATAGTATTAGGAATACGGAGCAACCTATGGTCTGAAAAACTCATTAGAGACACTAGTTTTATTTCTTTATTTATAGGAAAAAAAGGTTTATCTCCATAGGATATGCTGGCTAGTATTACTTCATACCCTACTTCAGATAAGCTATTCGCAAGCATACATCCTACTCGCTCAGTACCGCCCGAGCTATTGACACTACTAATTACTATTATAACTTTCATGTCGCTCTCCTTATTATTTATTTCTAAAGGCCATAACATAAATGGATTTCATATAAGTAACTTTTATGAATATGCGCAAGCTAAATATTGATCATATCTCATGCTATTACTATTTATACTAAAACTATATTTGATAATTATTACCCGCCCAAAAAATACTAAATCTCTTATCTGGATTAATATAGTCATATAAAAAATAATTTTAGCTTTTTAAACCCTCTAACAAAAAAACCCACTGGCTTATTATTTCTTTAGGTTGATAGTTTTCAGACTTGCCCCTACTTTTTATGCCAATCATTTTTCGATCTTCTTTATTGTTCATTAGCTTTATCAATGCTGAAGCCAGTTGCTTAGTATTATTTTTTGGCACTAAGAGAGAACCCGTACCTTTTAATATTTCTGCAGGGCCTGTATCACAATCAAAGCTAACAACAGGTAGTCCAAAAGCCAGCGTCTCAAGTAATACCATTGGAAAACCTTCAAAACGAGAGCTCAAGCAAAATATTTCTGCTTGTTCATAATATCTACTTATATGAGAGGTATTACCTACTAGGCACACGCTTTCTGTCAATTTGGTCCTTTTAATAAATCCTGTTATTTTTTTTCTATCTTCTCCCTCCCCAACTATGACTAGCTTCCAATCAGGCATAGAGCTATTTACCTGCACCCAAGCCTCAAGCAACATGTCAAAGCCTTTTATTTGAGTCAATCCACCAACTGCCAATACGATTTTTGTGTTTTCTTTTTTGATATATGTCTGCGGTGGAAATGGGCAAGGGTTAGGTATTGCTACTATTTGAGACCTATGATGTGTGCCATCTAACCAGTACTGCCTATCTCTTTCTGTCAAAGTCACTACTGCATCACAATATCGTGCGGCTAATTGACGAGCTAACCTTCTAACAGGTTTTCCTAAGTCATTTTTAAAATTAAAATGCTCCCAGCAAACATGATTGACATTCAAACCCACTAGCGCAGGTACTGTAAATATGCATGAAATACTATCAACCACAACGAGCGTATCGATTTTTTGCTTTTTTACAAATTGCCGTAATTTATAAATTGCTTGCAAAATTCTCTTTTTAAAAGACACACTCTTAGAGTATAAAAAGTGATTTTCTATATTATCATTTAGATTAAAAAAAGGATTGTCGCCTCCTACAAGGCTTAAAATTGAGATATTATAACTTCTTTCGGCAAACCCATTCGCAATTAAACTGGTTACTCTTTCAGTACCGCCAGCGTGATTAAGATTACCTATAAGAAAGCATATATTTTTCATATTTTATCTCTCGAATAAATCCATATACTCTATTGCGTTTATTGTTAAAACTTCATAATCGTTATTTACCATAGAAAATAGTGATTTATGAAAATAATTTTTTATTATTTCAACTATGAATACATAGCCATTTTTTCGAACGTTGGGTTGCTATTTATCAACTGTTGATAAGTGCCTTGTTCAATCACTTTACCTTTTTCCATAAAATAAATAATATCGCAATTTTTTACTGTTTTTAGACGATGGGCTATCATTACGATGGTCTTCTGCCCACTTAGCTCTTGAATAGCGTCCATTATGACTTTTTCAGTAATACCGTCTAAGGCACTTGTTGCTTCATCAAACACCAATACATCAGCTTGATTGTATAATGCTCTAGCTATGCCAATACGCTGTCGCTGTCCTCCAGATAGTTGTACGCCTCGTTCACCAACTTTAGTATTTAAACCTTCAGATAAACTGTCTACTAAGAACTCTAGATGGGCAAGCTTAATTGCCTGTTTTACTCTTACTAAATCAATATCTTTACGACATATGCCAAAGGCGACGTTTTCAGCGATACTACCTTCACTCAAAAATATACTCTGCGGTACGAAACCTATGTATTGCTGCCAAGCCTGTTTGTTTTTTTCATCGATAATTAAGTCATCAAGCATTAACTGTCCGGTATTTGGTGCAATAAGACCTAGTAATAGATCGATAGCTGTAGATTTACCAGACCCCGACTCACCGACAAAACCAACTGTAGAATTGATAGGTATATTTAGATTTATATTATCTAATGCTGGCATTACTTTATTAGGATAGGTAAAGCTAACCCTATTCAGTCGTATAGTCTTAATTTTTGCTAAATCAATTGTTTGACCGCTCGCAATATCTGAAGCAGCACCCTGCTCACTATCTACGGTCAACGATGCAAGCAAGTCTTCTTTTATAGAATCAAAAGCAGCCGTATTGCCTCTAATCGTAGCAACGCTATGGTATATTTGCTGCAAAGCAGGTAATAACTTAAAACCAGCAAGAGCATAAACGGTTAATATAGGTAATACTTGGCTCAAATTCCCTTCGCGTGTTGTCAACAAAACTAAAACTAGCCCAATCATTGCACCAAAAGCTAACAACTCCATTAAATATCTAGGTGCTTGGCTTAATGCTGTATTTACTCCTTGAGCATGCGCAAATAACTTTCCACTTGTCTCAAACTGATGTACAAAATCATGTCTACGATTGTAGAGTAGTACATCTTTGATCCCCCCAAAGCCCTCATTCATTAAACGAAATCGATCAGTTGAGGTAGTAGAAACGTACTCTCCATACAAGGCGATACGCTTACGAATCATTCTGTATATAATTACGTAACCGCTAGCAAACAATACAACCCCTACGGTTGCTATCAATGGGTTATAAATAAAGATACTAACTGAGATAAATACTGCTAATACTAGACGAGCATTCATCTGTATAAATGGCAAAATAATAAAGTTTGTTACTCTTAATGCCTCAGTTGCAATTTGCTTAGTCAATTGAGCGCTGCTTCCACTAGCGTGGAACAACCAGTCTTTTTGCAAATAATAATGATACAAACGATCACTAATCTCTGTACCGACCGAATAAGCAAATAAAGACAAACGCCATGTCGTAATCATCGACAAAATAGACGCTAAACTAAGCATCAACAGTACAAATAGACCCGTTATGAACAAAAAATCTGTATGTGTACTCACACCGCTGGCTACATATATACGATTAAGAATTGCATTGGTTTCAAGCAGCTGCATATCAGCCACTAAGGCCATAAAGGGCCCTATAGAAGCAATTCCCAACAGCTCCATAAATGCCATGAACACCATCATAATCTGCAAAGACAAATAACGTCGTCGCTGGTCTACAGTTAACAGGGCAAACAATTCTTTGGCTAATCGCAACATACTTTTAACCACTCTATTAGTTTACTTACTTCAATTTTTTATTCTATTAACTCACTACGTCCATCAGTTCTATAACTATCTTTTCGGCATCAGCTTCATCGCCTTCTCGGTAGCCTTCAACGAAGGTCCTAAATTGTGCTTTCAACCATTCAGTATCGTGCCGCTTTGATCTTTCGATAAACTCAAATAAGATAGCTTCGATATCTTCCAATGGAAAACTATGTTCCATTGCTTGCATAATGAGTGGATGAAACGTGGTCTCTATATTGTCAGCACCAATGATTAGCTCTTCATAGAGCTTTTCACCTGGCCTCAATCCAGTAAACACAATTTCGATATCACCATTAGGATTGCTCGCATCTTTTAGCTCGCACCCTGTTAGACGAATCATACGTTTGGCAAGATCCACGATTTTGACGGGTGCACCCATATCAAGTACAAATACTTCACCACCGAACGCCATAGCCCCTGCCTGAATCACCAAACTGGCTGCTTCTGGTATGGTCATAAAGTAGCGCGTGATGTCTGGATGGGTGATGGTAATCGGACCACCCTGCTCAATTTGTCTGGTAAAAAGTGGCACTACGGAGCCTGATGAACCCAAAACGTTGCCGAAACGCACCATACTAAAACACGTATGACTGTTGCTTTGGCTCAGTCCTTGGCAGACAAGCTCAGCCAAACGTTTGGAGGCTCCCATCACGTTGGTCGGTCGCACTGCTTTGTCAGTAGAGATCAGTACAAACGTATCAACATGAGCTTTTATTGCGGCACAAGCACAATGGTAGGTGCCTTTGGTATTATTAATCGTGCCTTCAAATGGATTGGACTCGACAATCGGTACATGTTTGTATGCAGCAGCGTGATAAATCGTTTTTATATGGTATTTTTCGAATATATTGATTAATTTTTTTTCGTTACCCACGCTTCCAATGATGCTAACAATCTCAATATCTTGATATTCAATATTACTAACGACATTACTAGTGACGTTACTAGCGACAAGGCTTCTAAGTTCCTGATCGATTGTGTACAAAGCATATTCAGACTGCTCGTATAACACCAAGCATGTAGGTTTATTTTTCATGATTTGTCTACACAGCTCACTCCCAATAGAACCCCCTGCCCCTGTTACGAGTACGTTTTTATCCGTAATGTTCTTTTGGAGGAGCTCAGCAACTGGTTCGACAGTTTCTCTTTCAAGCACATCTAATATATCGACCGGACGTATATGGCTGACTGTTACGATCTCATCAGCAAGCTCTCGTAAGCTCGGTAAATCCTTTAATTTGACAGAAACGCCTGACAGGCTATCCATAATCTGTTTTTTACGACCACGGCTCATAGAAGGCATTGCCAAAATCACTTGCGCGACATTTAATTTTTCTATTAACCAAGGTAACGCATGAGCAGCATATATTTTTTTACCATGTAGATAAGCCCCTATCAGCTGCGGATCATCATCGATATATGCCACTACATTATATTTATGAGAATGTCTCAAGCTCTCTAATAGCTCTCTACCAGCCGATCCTGCGCCATAAATAATCACGTTATCGCAGCAACTATCTAGGCGACCTTGATTGTCTGGTTTCTGTAATCGATTCAGCAACCCGCGAATCATTAGCCGACTGTTCCATAACCAAATAAAAAATAAGAACAAAAATATAATTGGCGCTGAGCGCGGCATCATTGATACTGGATTTACATAAATGATGAACTGATAAACGATAATAAGTAATAAAAACAACTGTAGTACTCGACCCATCGCCGCATCGAAAAACCCTCTAGAGGCGCCTCTATAAAAGCCAATCAGATATAAGCTGACGACAGGTATCAGTGCATAAAAAGCTAATACCGTAAGGCCGATTTGATCATCGACATAACCTTGACGCAATGCCAATGCCGCTACCAAGCAAAGGACAGCAACCGAAAAATCGATACCAAATAAGATAGAGCATTTCGCAAAGCGTGGTAAGGCTAATAAAAACAGCGTCATACGCTTCGACCATCGATTGATATCGCTTGGCGTTTGATAAGCATTGTTAGATTCTGTTTTTATAAACATAAGATCCACCTACTTAAATTATGTCGCTCATTTGCCATTGACAGAAGCTAACTATGAATTGTGTCCATAAGCATAATGGTAGTGATAGCTGTACCTATTCAGAATACTTTGCTGTATGTCATTTAAGATGATGCCATCTACTTGTACGTTTGCTTTACTCATCTGTTTAATTGCATAGACCAGCTGACCTTCTACTGAATGATCAAATTTGGTGACGATCAGTACTTTGTCTGCGTGCTGTGCCAATACCATGGCGTCTGATGCAGCCAATATAGGCGGCGCATCGATAACGATATAGTCGTACTTCGTTTTGAGCGCTGCCATCAAATGATTGAACTTCTCTCCTATCAATAAAGAAGTCGGATTATGCGACGGTCGTCCCCGCGATATAAGGTCAATATGCTCCATACCAGTCGGCTGAATAAAGCTTTCAAGGTTTAACTTAGCCATGTCAGTATCTAATCGAGGCTCATTAACTGTTAGAGAGCTATCTTTATCCTGCAGTAAGTAGTCTGTGAGACCACTGTCTGGATTCATACCAAACATTTTGTGCAGCTCCCCTAAACGCATATCTCCATCGATAATCAGCACTTTTTTGCCAAGCTGTGCAAATACCTCAGATAAATTAGCCGTAATAAAAGACTTACCGACACCTGGGCTTTCTCCAGTGATTAATATGGTCTGAGCGGACTTTTCATCTGCTGTCTTCGCCGTCTTACCAAATAAAAGGTTTGTCCGTAAATTTTTAATTGCTTCATAACTCAAGCCATTGTGATCAACGTGAGCAAGCATTCGACCAGTATTTTTTTTGTTCCCACCTAGCTTAGATATCGAGGTCGAACGTGGAATCGTTGCAATGACAGGAATTCCCGTTTTAGACTCTAGATGTTCTGGGTCTTTTACGACATTTCTAATTAAGTTTCTGATTAGAACCAGCATTACCCCCAGTACAGTACCTACGAGTAGCGCCAGCAGCATAATTTGGAATTTGTTTGGTGCAATGGCATCGAAAGTACTGGTCGGTCTATCTAGAATACGGGCATAACCAACCTGACCAGCTCTAACGATTTTTAGTTGCTCATAATTTTTGAGCAGCGTGAGGTAAATCTCTCTATTAATGGCTGTATCTTCCGATAACTTTAAGAACTTTCGCTGGATTTCAGGCAGTCCTGCGACGGTGCTACCTATCGCTCCTATTCGACTGTTGAGGACTTTTAGTTGCTCATTTATCTGGATAACGAGTGGGTGCTCATTGGTATAGTAAGTCGTTAGATCCGCTCTCTTTAATTTGAGATCATTGAGCTGCTCATCGATTCGAGACTTTTCATTTAGTAATAGCTCAGCTTCTTTACCTACATCGATGGTGCCGTGCTTTTTACGAAACTCATTGAACTGAGCTTCAGAGGTGTCTAATTTCTCTTTTAATGCTGGAATCTGAGTTTCCATGAAAGCCAATGTTTTGGTGGTTTCTTCTGTACCCCGAGATTGGTTTTGATCGATATAAGACTGGACTATCTGATCAAGTGTGGTCGTGATTTGCTGTTGGTTTGTGCCTGTCATCGACAGCTGAATAATATTGGTTTTATCGCCTTTTTCTTCCACAGACAAGGCGCTATTCATTGCATCTGTCGTGGTCTTTAAGGTCTGCTGAGTGATGCCAATAGGGTAACCGTCTGCAGGTAGCTCAGTCACCGTAATGTTAATCTCACCGTTTACCCCATTAAACTGATGTGGCTGACCTAACTGTCCTTTGAAATCGTCTAGTCCATTGTTCAGGACAAATCCTGTGTCAGACTGTGATAGCGTAAAAGACTGGTTTAAATACGCTGGTGACACATCGAACTGATTGATTTGTACGGAACCGTTTTTTGTGCTCAAAGACACACCATCATTCGTGTTCAACTGGGTGTTAATGCGGTCGTTTGTTATTTTATCGAGATAGCCAATATTAGGATCGGTAAGTTTGATGTCTAGATGTAGCATATCGACGACTGGCTCTAGTATCATCCGAGACCGTATAAGTTCGGCTTCTGCCTCAGCTTTGCTCGCTTCTTCTCCGACCAACTCTGAGATGTTTGCACCAAGCGCATCGACTCCTTGGGAGTTTTCTTCAATTTGGATCAGCGCATCAGACTTAAAGGTCGGATTAATATAGCGTGTATAGAAAAATCCTATTAAGAGTCCGACTGCTGCCATGAGCGCTATGACTTTCCAGCCACGCAACAAAACCAAAACCAGCGCCGTTAAGTCGATGTTGTCATTGTCGTTGTCACCCTTAGGTGTCGATAGGTTTTTTGAATCTATATTATTCATAACCATATACCCATTATTCAGTGTTAATCGCTTAATAGCTTTCGCTTAGCTTCAAGACCCTAACTGCCCTTTACTGCAGTTAGATTGCTCTCTGCCTAATCGCACCTTATAAAATCTATCACTCTACTTTCTATTCTTATCTCATTTAATCTCAGTATTGAAATTCGAAGCACATCCAGTATTTTCACTAGCCATCATTTATAACCCTGATATCACGTTTATGGCAGAGGTTGATGGTAGTATCGCGCTAATCACACGATTCCAGCGAGCTAAGCCTGTTGGATCTACATAAAGAATGTCATTGGCTTGCATGTCAAAGCGACTGGCTAGTGCCAAGCTTGTGATACTTTGCATGTCGACGTAATAAATATTGGTGTACTGGTACTGAGGGTTGTCGCGCACGATATATACTTTGGCTGCGTTAGCCGTACTGGAATTTAATCCATTTGACTCGCCTAATACATGCGCTAAGCTCAGCCCTTGTTCTGGAATCGCAACTGGCTCAATTTTGCCAAATTCACCCAATACGTAGACTTTATTGCGGCTTTGGCTATTGACGTGAATAGAATCACCATCCCGCAGATAGATTTGATTGGCAGACAGCCCCATTTTATGTAGTGACTGCACTCCTAAGCGATAGCTATTGCCCTGACGATTTAGCACAATGTTATTTGAATCGCCTGTCTCAGTAGTACCACCTGCCATAGAGATAGCCCCATATACCGACACTGGCACATCAGCAATAGCAAACTCGCCAGACTGCTTCACCGCACCATCTACGAAAAACTTGCTGCCACGGTAATTGATAATTTTGACTTGAGGATCTGAGTACTTGAGATAACGCTGTAGTTTGCTTTGCAACGTAGCGGTGAACTGCGGCACGCTCAACCCACTGGCTTGGATTCTGCCTATCAATGGAAACTGTATATACCCTTGTTGATCTACCGTTAAGCTAGCAGTTGACGCATTAATATCTGGATAATTGGTAAGGATGATATTCAGCACATCCCCTTTCGCAATGCCATAATTGACTCGTCCAGAGGTTTTGATCAAATGAGAGAGATCTTGAGTAACAGTAGCCGGCGCTGTACGCGGTAAAGTTGCCAGACTTAAAGGCTGAATGTGAAATTGAAGACCGTTATCTGCGGTAAAGGTGCCAGATTCAGGAAGATTTCCTGACTGAAGTCCTGAGTTGATCGTACAGCCACTAAACAATCCCATTAGAAATAAGCAAAATATGCTCATTACCAAAAAGCGTTTGTGTACAAAAATGAAATATTTATTAACCATAACAGTTACTCATATTTATATTTGTGAATCAAAACAGAAAACCTCACCACAACAAATATATTCGTAAAAAAGAATATATTTAATAAATATACACCTAAACTATATTCAGTGCAATACATATAACCTATCATAAAATAATTAAGTGACTACTTTGCAATTGCTCATCAAGCCCTTTATTTACGGCTAATTACGAAAACTGATATCAACTTTCAAATTGCTGAGCGATAAAAAAACGCAAGTGAAAACAGCTTCGTCATAAATAAAATTTTTATTTTTAATTTGAAAAACTTCAACTTAATGAAGGCTTATTTCGATTGCATTTATGATTGGAAATATCCTTTTAATGCCGAAGTAGTGTAAGTGTTTGTATCTGCATATTGATTCATACCCCCAGTCACTGAGAGTCTTCGAGTCTATATTTCGTATACGACTAATAAACTTTTATTGATTAGCACTATGTTTGTTTATGCATTAATAACCAGTAAGGTATTGGTTTACGTGCTAAATTTGTTAAAATAGCGTAGAATAGTCAATCCAATTTTTTACATTGAGAAATGTAAACCCACCGACTCAAGGATATTATGATGAAAGACGAAAAATTACAGAAAGCACTCGCCCGTATGGGACTGGGTTCACGCCGTCAAATGGAAGAAGTCATCAAATCTGGCCGCGTAACGGTTAATAACGGTCCTGCGACCATTGGTGATCGCGTCTCGCAAGGTGATGAGATTCGGGTTGATGGCCGTCAAATTAAATACACTTCTGAAAATGAGAAGCGTCGCCGTGTTATCGCTTACTACAAGCCTGAAGGTGAAGTTTGCTCGGCTAAAGATCCAGAAGGCCGCCCAACTGTCTTTGAACGTTTGCCAAAGCTAACGCATGACCGCTGGGTAATGGTTGGACGTTTGGACATTAACTCAACTGGCCTACTGTTATTTACTAACGATGGCGAAATGGCGCATCGCTTGATGCATCCATCTGGTGAAGTTACTCGTGAGTATGCGGTACGTGTATTAGGTGAAGTAACGCCTGATATCGCCCGTGCATTGACCGCTGGCGTCATGCTAGAAGATGGCCTTGCCAAGTTTGAAGACATCAAAGAAGGCGGCGGCGAAGGCGTCAACAAGTGGTATCACGTTCAGTTAAAAGAAGGCCGTAACCGCGAAGTACGTCGTTTATTTGAGTCACAAGGTCTAAAAGTTAGTCGTCTACTACGTACACGCTATGGCACGATTGTTCTACCAAAAGAGCTACGTACTGGCCGTTTCTTAGAGCTTGATAAAAAAGAAATCAATACGTTGACGGATTTGGTCAGCTTGCGTCCACGTTATGGCACGGGTCTACATGGCGCAGCCAAAGAAAAACAAGAACGTATCAGAAACAAGCCGCTTAAAGCGCGTCGTACTGATACTCGTAGCGATAACCGCAACAGCAGCGCGAAACCTAAAAGTAGTGCTAGCCCTGCCAGCCGCGGTACACGTAACACCCGTGATCGCAATGATAAGCGCTAGTTAAATTGATTTAACATTATTCTAAGTTTTTGATAGATTTAGAATAAACACAAAAAAAGCGGTCAATGATGGATAGTCATTGACCGCTTTTTTTGTGTCTTTTTACAGTCATCACAGTTTGCAGGCGTCACAGTTGCTTAGTATAAAGATAGCGGCTCAGCTATCGTGACTATTAATATAATGCTTCATGACTCGCAGCTCTTGTAGCTGCTCCTCGTCTATTTGCGCCAGTAGTCTATCCAAACGCTGTTCAATATTATCTAAAACACTCTGCAATAACTCACTAGCCTCTAACCTCTTTTCGCTATTCTCATTAGTGACATTTATATCCGTTAATTGATAATGAGTAGCTAGCATTTCGGGTAACCGTGTTTGCAGCATTTTATTCAATACAAACTGCGCTTCTGTTATCGCTGGTGTCTTATTCTGAGTTTGTAATGCTACTTGATAAGCGTAATAGCTGCTTACTTTTTCATCGATACGTTTTAACTGGCGCAGTTTCTGCTCTGACAATGTTTTTAAGTGCTGTTTATTTAACGTTAACTGCTGCCAATTTAATGTGGCTAATGACAAGGGCGCATCGTAATCCTGATACGTGAGCACGCCAGGTGAGATACCGACAGCTTTATGAAAAGCCTGCCAGCCTTTTCTACCTAGATAAAAGGTAGTGACGGTCGTTACAATACCGATGCCTATTAAGATACTCATATACGCTTGCTCTTTACCCTTTCACCATTCCACTTTGTGTTTATAGCTTAATGTCTTTAGCGCTCACATTTTCACCAGTTGGGCTTTCAATCGCTTGGATATTTACATCACTGCTCGCATTACTACTGATATTATTATTGGCATTGCTATCGGGCTTTTGAAACTCTGTGTTGCTAGTAGGGTTATCAAAACGTTTTTGGAGATAGCGATTGGTCGCGAGTAGCTTTTGACCGTCTTGATGATATGACGCGTTGAGCAGGTCATCGAACTGTGTGTTAATTGTCTTAAGCACGTCTAACAAGGCTTCTTTACCAGTAACATTAGAATGCTTAATTTTGGTAGTATCAGCAAGCGCACTATCCGTCACATCTAAATCATGCAAGCGTCTATAATCAGCGACTGCTTGTGGCACGTGCCTATCCATTAAGTTTTGAATCATAATATAAGTTTCATTGACGGTATCTTTATCATCAATTTTGCCATCGTTATTGGTATCGCCATACATGACACGCAACTTTTCACCCTTCGTATTAATTTGCTCCAGAGCAGTTTTAACGTCGACGGGTAGGCTTTTTTCAGGTATATAACCCAGTTGCGGCATTGCCTTATATTCGAGCATTTTGGGTGCTGTGACTTTTTTAATGCCACGGTAACCTAGATATAACCCAGCCGCTGGCAACAGCCCATACAAAACAAACATTACGAACATCGCAGTCATTTGGGTCATTATATTGTCCTTATTACTTATCAGAATGTCGTGGCTGATTTCTTATGGTTGATATTATTAAACAAAAAAATAAGGCTCTATTAAAGCCCTATATTGTTATGCACTAGGTCGATTGTGTTTTTTGATAATACTTAACCTTTGCGAGTGTACGAGAGAAAGTGTCATCAGCGAAAATTTAACTTTGCGTACGGCTCTTAACATAACGGTGGGTTGAGGCAAGGCGGTTCAAAACTGTCTGATGCAATTCATCTAACAATTCGTCAAGCTCATAGTCTATCTCTAAAAACAAATCTGTCAGCATATCACCAGCAGTCATCTTGCCCTGCACCATATTATTCTTAGTGCGATGCGGACTAAAGCGTTGTAGCTGCTCATAATGATGTAATGCTTCAGGAATACTTTCGGACACCAACTTATCGATGACGAACTGACGCTCGTTATGTTGCTGCTGTTGCTGTTCGTTCAGCTCACTACTCCACTCACGATAACGCTTTAGCTTACCGTTGATACGATCTAATATCGCAACAGCTTCAATAGGCATGGCATTTAGGGTGGCCTCATCAACCACATCAACAAGCTCAGTCATAATCGGACAACGTCCATGTTTGAGATACCACAAAGTATCTGGGTCAAAAGGCGGTCTATTGGTTGGGCGCATTTGAGCACGATTACTTAGATAGCGATCGGTCAAAGGCGTGGATGATTGGCTATCACTCACTTGTGCCAACGCATCACATATGCGGTTTACACGTTCAGGCGGAGTTAGTGTAGAACGCTCTTGTACTGCGTGATTGCTATCACTCTTGGCAGCAGCATCCTGTTCATGATTGACGCTCATCTCCTGAGCATTCTTTGCTGCCAATGTCGGTAGGTCATCTTGAGCTTGCCCAAATGACTGTAGCATTCTTGTCAAACTGACTACCATGACTTGCTCTGCCCCTCGTCTATTACACTCACATTGTGCGCATATTGCATACATTCATTCAATAGCGTATCTTAGCAGGTTTTTGCTGGCCTGCCAGTAAGCAAAATGTCACCATTCCTACACTCCAACCGTTAAGCACCGTATTATGAATGCTCCCGATTATATCTCTGGTTTCCTACTTGGGTTATCTCTCATCATTGCTATTGGCTCCCAAAATGCCTTTGTACTCAAACAAGGTCTCAAACGCGAGCACATATTTTTTGTTTGTTTGTTTTGTGCGGTGAGCGATGCGTTTTTAATATCAGCAGGTGTTGGTGGTTTTGGTGCAGTTACGGCCCGCTATCCTCACGTTATAGATATCGCAAAAATAGCAGGCGTTATATTTTTATTAGGATATGGCTTACAGAGTTTGTATGCCAGCGTACGCGTGTCACATGCTTTGACTGTCGAAGGACAAGTCGTGACTAGCTTAAAAAAAGCCTTGTTACTATGCTTTGGTTTTACTTGGCTAAACCCGCACGTCTATCTAGACACATTGGTACTCGTCGGCATGGTCTCTACGGGTGCAAGCAGTAAATTGACGTTTGCCGCAGGTGCAATTAGCGCTTCGTTCTTTTTCTTCTTTGCGCTTGGGTATGGTGCACGATTACTCAGGCCTCTATTTGAGAAGCCTAAGGCATGGAACATACTGGATGCTTTGGTAGGGTTACTGATGCTCTATCTAGCTTGGCATTTGTATCAAAGCTGATAGAAGTATAACTAGGAAATGATAGATAAGCTGAGTGTTGAATAAACTGAATATTAAGTAAACGACGTATTGGATAAACTAAATTACGTCGATATCCGCTAACCGCTAACCGCTAACCGCTGTATAAATATATATGGTTAGCGGTAATATTGTATTGATCGTTTACATCAAGCTAGGAAAAAGCGTACGCAGTCCATTAACGATAATTTCGATAGAAACGGCTGCCAATAGCATACCCATGATTCGACTCATGATGTTCAAGCCAGTATCGCCTAGTAAGCGACTGATTCGACCTGCCGCCATCAATGCCAAGTAGCAAAACAGACTGATGAATAAGCCAGCAATCAAAATGGCAGATACCTGCAAAATACCTGATACTTGTGAAGAATAAATAATAACCGTGGAGATACCACCAGGCCCAATCATCATCGGAATCGCAAGGGGAACCACGGCAGCTGCCATTGAAACCGGCGCATCTTTTACATGATCAACATCGAAGTTCTCTTGATCAGGTTTAACTGGGTTACCCTCTCCATTCATCATATTTAGGGCAATTAAAAACACCAATATACCGCCTGCCAATTGGAACGAGCCGATAGAAATACCAAGGGTTTTTAGTAGCGTCTCACCTGCAATCGTGAAAAAACTGATGGTGATAAAAATAGTCAGACAAGCAACGCGCGCGACCTTACGTCGATTGTTCATCGAATAGCCGCGAGTCAAATCTAAAAATAACGTCAATGCGCTAAATGGATTGATCAATACCATAAAGGCTAGGATTATCTTGATAATTTCAGTATTCACTGAGCGCTCGCTTGTCTATTGATACCGCTTGTGCAAAAAGATAAGGTCATCGTGCGAGTGCAACGATGACCCAATAGGCAACTAAAAATAGCATTGTAGCATAGGCAGATAAGCTAATAAAATCATTAACTTTGCGCCGTTACGCCTACATGTCACCTTAGTAACGCTTCAGTGTAAAAACAAGCATTTAACAGCTTGTTAGCCCAAGCTATCAGTATAAATTACCATTTTATTAACTCAGTGATAGTCCTTGTCATAAAATCGAGCGCATGTAGTGCTATTAGCCTGTATTACGTCTGCCCTTATGCACTAAAATCTAGCCCAATATCTAAGGCTGTCGTACTGTGCGTCAAATAACCCATCGCGATAAAATCAACCCCTGTACTTGCCGCCGCTTGTACCGTTTCGGGCGTAATACCACCTGAGGCTTCAGTCTTTGCTCGACCCTGACACATAGCAACCGCTTGCGACAATGTTTCAGGCGACATGTTATCTAATAGCACTAAATTCACACCTGCAACCAACGCTTGCTCTAATTGCTCTAGCGTATCGACTTCGACCTCAATAGGAATGAGATGCCCAGCAAATTTCTGTGCTTGCTGAATGGCCGTTTTGATGTCACCCGCAATGGCGATATGGTTGTCTTTAATTAAAATCGCATCATCCAGTCCTAAGCGATGATTGCGTCCGCCGCCGCAGCGTACAGCGTATTTTTGTACGATACGTAAGCCTGGGATGGTCTTCCGCGTACAAGTAATTTGCGCCGGATATTGGGCCACACTATCGACAATCTGACGTGTCGCTGTCGCAATACCACTGAGATGGGTCATAAAGTTCAGTGCCGTGCGTTCTGCAGTCAATAAATGACGCGCGTTACCTTTTACGGTCGCTAACACTGCACCAGCCTCTACTGTTTCGCCATCCTGTACTTGTGCAATAAACTCAATTTGCGCATCGACTAAGGCAAAAGACAAGCGTGCCAAATCGATACCACATATCACGCCTGCTTGCCGCGCTTTGATCTGCAACTGCGCTTGCATATCGGCTGGGATAGTAGCTTGTGACGTTACATCACCACGCCTACCCAAATCTTCAGCTAATGCATTCTCAACCAATGGCTTGAGCAATACGTCATCTAATGCTGGCTCTTGTTCAATTGTCATTTTTGACCCTTATCTAGGCATGATATTGATAGAAACTACTCGTTATTTAAACTCAAAATGAGCATAAATATAGCGTAAAGTTAGCGGCCCTGCAAGGGAAGGTGACGAATTTTTCGTATTACAAACCGATTTAGAGATAAAACGGACTAGCTTGAAATGACTACTTGCGCTTAGGAAGTTTGCTGTCCATCAATAAACTCTGTAATTCAATATCATGACGGAAGCGATATAGCTTGGCAGGACGACCGCGCTGGGCAGTGCTACTCTCTCCTGTCTCCATCACTAGGTTTTGTGAATCAAGCAATCGACGAAAGTTTTGCTTGTGCAAACGCACTCCTGATAACGCCTCAACACTCTGCTGCAACTGCGATAAGGTAAAGACGTCTGGCATCAAACCAAAAATAAGCGGTCTATATTCAATTTTCGCGCGCAGTCTTGAGATAGCAGTAGCAATCACGCGGCGGTGATCATAATACATGGGTACACCTATGTGTTGTGACCAGTCCTCTGGCAAGGCAACAGCTTGATAATTGGGCGGATAATTAGGGGCTTCGGGTATCAGACCTGCTTCATAAAGCATTTCATAACGTAGTAATACATGCTCTGCAATCCATTCTCTACTTTCATTATCGTGTTCGTTGACGGATTGACTGTCAGTGAGTTTGCCACTTGCTAAAAACGCTTCGTCCAGCCCCCAACATAATCCAATGCGCTGACGCCTGCGCTGTTGGACAATCGAGTCGTTGGCAGTATTGGCCCATTCGAGTAGTGCTGGCACGATAAAGTCCATAATAATGCTAGGCATACCGTCCAAATGATTTTCCCATGGGAAATAGTCGTACCAATCTCGCCAGAGTGCTTTGCTTTGGAGTGCCTGCGTTTGCGTCTCTTGCACCAAACCCAAATAACTCACATACACCAACGCATGACCGTCGATATTGCGCCTGTTGGTATCGACAAAGGTATACAACTGCTCCAAATATCCGAGCGGTTGCTGTGTTTGCTCCTCTACCCACTGACGTACGCCCGCTTGTAGCGAGCGATGTAGCGGCATAAGTGGCCCATTTGGCAACAGCTTGCCTTGGTCAACGGTTAGAACGCGCGCGATATGATCAGTGATAGCGACCAATACGGCGACCACTTCTGTCGTGCCGCTACCTTGCTGGTGCGCATGTGAATAAGACAACGTCATGGCTTTGGGAATTATCCTTTTTCTCTGAAATGTGAAAGGCTATTGGGGTCAGTAGCTATGGCATGGCTTAGTATAGCTTGAATCTAAAACTATCATAGTCTGTGGTTGTAAGTATGAAAAATCAATATCGATAAATAGTTATAAAGGGCATTAATTAGCACCATTTTCAAGCTTAGTACGGCTTAATTACACATCACTTTGAGCACTAGAACCCAATTTTTTGACTTGTTGAGTATAAAAAACCACTTGTAATTATGCTCAAAATGAGCATAATTAAGGCAACTTATAAATTTATTATGTCCAATTACCTACTTTTTAGTACACACATTTATCGTTATTGCACCAACAAAGGCTGCCATTATGAAAAAATATCCTTATGACGCACCTATCATGAGTACGGACAATCGCATCGCCACTCAGATGAACATTGAATATGCCAAGGCTAAAATGCCAGCAGACTTGCCTCGCGCTGAACGCATCGTGGTTGAAGAAAATATCAAGAAGCTACTGAAAGAGAATAATGCCGTACTGGTAGCACATTACTATGTCGACCCTTTTATCCAAGACTTGGCATTGGCAACTGGTGGCTGCGTCGGTGACTCACTTGAAATGGCTCGGTTTGGACAAGCTCATAGCGCTCAGACTTTGGTCGTCGCTGGTGTGCGCTTCATGGGTGAATCAGCAAAAATATTAAGCATGGAAAAGACCGTCCTAATGCCAGATTTGGAAGCCGAGTGTTCACTTGATTTGGGCTGCCCTGCTGATGAGTTTTCAGCGTTCTGCGATGCCCATCCTGAACGTACCGTTGTAGTCTATGCCAATACCAGCGCCGCGGTAAAAGCACGCGCAGACTGGGTAGTAACTTCATCCGTTGGTATCGACATCGTCCGTCACTTACATGCTCAAGGCGAGCCTATCATTTGGGGGCCTGATCGCCATTTGGGTAAATACATCGCTGGTGAGACTGGCGCAGATATGCTGCTTTGGCAAGGGTCTTGTTTGGTACATAACGAATTTAAAGCCACTGAACTCCTGCAACTAAAAGAGGAGTACCCAGAGGCCAAAGTCTTGGTGCATCCTGAGTCACCTGATAGCGTGGTTGAACTAGCCGATGTGGTCGGCTCGACTAGTAAACTTTTGCAATCAACGTATGAGATGGATGCTGATACCTTTATCGTCGCTACTGATTTGGGCATATTGCACGAGATGCAAAAGCGCTCACCAAACAAGCGATTCTTGGCCGCGCCAACTGCTGGTGAGAGTGCCAGTTGCAAGAGCTGTGCGTTTTGCCCTTGGATGGCCATGAACGGCCTAAAAGGTATTGAGCAGTGCTTAACCAAGCAAAGTGGTGAAGTACTAATGACACCTGAGCTGGCAGTAGCAGCTAAGAAACCATTACAACGGATGCTCGATTTTGCTGAAGCACAAAAGCAACGCGTAGCCGCCAGTGGCGACATTGTAAAAGACCGTCCGCTGTTCGCTAACGTTGGGGCAGCCTAGCATGAGTCAGTCGCATTCAGTTGATTGTTCCAACACCATTAACTATACAAATAATAGGAGCAGCAGTGATATGAGTAATATTATAAAAACTGATGTTCTTATTATTGGGGCTGGTCTAGCAGGTTTGAGCACCGCACTATCTCTGCCGAAATCGCTGAATATTACTGTTTTAAGCAAAGCGGCGCTCGAGGTTTGCTCAAGTCATTACGCTCAAGGTGGTATCGCAGCTAGCTTAGACAAGGCAGACTCTGTGACTGAGCATGTCGCTGATACCTTAATTGCTGGTGCAGGATTGTGTGCGACTGACAATACTGCCCGTATCTTGGGTGCAGGACAGCAAGCAGTGCAGTGGCTATGCGAGCAAGGTGTGCCATTTACTCAATCTACTTTAACTAAAAAAATTGATAATACACCTGATTTTGCAGTCTTAAAAACCAGTGACTTACACTTGACCAAAGAAGGCGGTCATGGCTGTAGACGTGTGGCCCATGCGGATGATGCAACGGGGCGACACGTGATGGACGCATTAACCACCAAGGCACAAGCTGCAACCAATATCACTATCTTGCCTTATCATGAAGCATTAGAGTTACTGACTGCACCTATGATTAGCAGCTATTCTTTTAGCATGGACGATAGCGAGATTAAACATAGCCGAGGGGCGTTGGTCTTTGATCATATCAATGAGCGCCAACTCACCATTCATAGTGCGGCTGTTGTACTGGCTAGTGGTGGCTTAGGTCAACTATTTAAGCGTGCCAGCGCACCTAACGTCTGTGTTGGTGATGGCGTCATGATGGCATGGCAAGCAGGCTGTCGTTTGGCGAATTTAGAATTTGTGCAATTTCACCCGACGGGTCTGGCGTTAGATGACAGCAGTTTTTTGATATCTGAAGCGTTACGCGGTGAAGGTGGACGACTGTATTGTCCACAGACTGGCGTGCGCTTTATGTTAGACGTTGATGAGCGCGCTGAATTAGCCCCACGTGATATCGTCGCTCGGGCAATAGCCAATCAGATTAGTAGTAACGGACTTGGCTACGTGCATCTTGATGTCAGTCACTTGCCAGCTGCATTTACACAAGCGCATTTCCCGCAGATTTATCAGACGCTGCTAGCACTCGGCATCGATATGACCACAGATCCTATTCCAGTCGCTCCGACTGCCCACTATAGTTGTGGCGGAGTGGTGACTGATGCCAATGGATTGACCGATATTGCAGGGCTGTATGCAGCAGGCGAAGTTGCTTATACAGGGTTGCATGGGGCCAACCGTTTAGCAAGTAATTCATTGTTGGAGTGTGTGGTGGTTGGTCGCAACATCGCCGCCAACTTACCTCATTATTTAACACAATTGGATCGCTTAAAGAACTTAGAAGCTTTAGAGAAAACGGCTGAAGCTTTAGAAAGAATGCCTCAGTCACATACGACTAACTATTATGAACTGCATCAGTTAGCTGCCGATATGTGGCAATATCCGACATTAGAAAACACGCAATTTGTCATCTTGCCCTCTTCCAAGCAGTCATCGTATCCAATTTATAAAGCTGATAAAGCATTTCATTCTGACGTAAATATTGCAGAGATAACTATAGCATTGAAAGCTCTTTTGACAACCAATATGGGCATTACACGTAGTGCCAAACAATTAGAGCAAGCATTGCGACAAATTGAGCAGTGGCAAGAGTCAAACGAATATAATAAAACCATGCTATCTGATATGAGCAGTAAAGCCCCTACTACTGACAGTGAGCTTGCCATTTTTCAATTGGTGAGGCAATTAGCGTTAGCAACGATGATTGTTCAATCGGCTTATCAGCGTTTTGAAAGTCGCGGTGGGCATTATCGTGAGGATTATCCTAACTTAGCTGAAACGCCTTTAACCAGTATCATTCTGCCATTAAGAAAAACTACGCTTCACTCTATTAATCACATTATAGAAGACGAGCGTTATCCGATACCTATTACTGACCATATTTAAGCGTACGACAGATAATAGCCAAACCTATCAAGGACGATATCTAACACTATAGTTAAAGAAGCATTTAAGCTATCATTATGGATAGGCTTAATATATTACCTTTTCTTTGAGTGTCTACGGTATGGCATCTGATATTGTGTTTGTGATTGCCCTGATGATAATCGTCAGCTTGGCTTGGAGCGTGCTTGCCGTACCTCGTCTGCGAAAACGCTTGCCAAAAATCTACTTGATAGCCCGCTCGTGGTGGTTGATGCTCGCCGCGCTCTGCACTTGCTATGTGATTGCAAAAATAACAAACGATACGCAAGGTTCTCATTCGCAAGCATATCCCTATCAATGGCTGCTCATTTTATTTTTTATATTAATTGGTCTACGCGGCAGCTACGAGATTAAACGTATATGGTGTTTACGCAGTAAAGCCGTACTCATTCATAAACTCCAAGCTAAAGGCTTACAGCCAAATACTTCCCTACTAGCGAAAACCTCTCTCAATCTGACTCAACACTATACACGGCTCAACTCCTTAGACCTGCTACTGAGTGTTGCATTCATCTCACTCATCATTAGCCTTATTGTCTTACAGCAATTGACCTGGCAACGCGAACAATATGGTGTTTTACTCTTCGTATTATTTGCCAGTCAGTTTAATGATATTGCCCAATACCTATGCGGAAGACTGCTTGGACGTAAGCTGTTTAAACGAGGTCTAGCGCCGACTATTAGCCCGAATAAAAGCATTGAAGGTGCTGTTTTTGGCAGTTTAGTTGCGGCAATGTGGGCAGCAGTATTAGGTCTTTGGCTCACCCCTTTTGATTGGTGGATCTGTCTATTAGCTGCCTATGGCTTGGCTGTAAGCGGTATATTTGGAGACTTATTAGAATCAGCCTTTAAGCGCCAGCACGGGGTAAAAGACACTGGAACGATGCTCGCTGGTCATGGTGGGGTGTTAGATCGGATAGACAGTTTACTGATTGGAGTGCCAGCATTTACTCTACTCTACTGGTTATTTGGTTAAATACAATCAAAGCACAGATAGCAGAGTCATTTGGCTTTATCCAGTTTACTGCCCAATATCCAATTGAGCACAGGCTTAGGTAAATAATTTAAGGCACTCGTGATATAGCGCATTGAGCGTGGAAATATCGCTAGTTCTATATTATCGTCAATCGCTTGCATAATATGATCAACCGCTGCTTGCGTGCTCATGATAAATGGCTTATGGCTAGCATCGCCATCGTTTAAATCACGTAGTGCTTGAGTATTGATATAGCCTGAGGCAATACAGTTTACTTGGATGTTATAAGGTATAAGTGCTGCTCGATAAGCGCTAGCCGTAGCAATCATTGCACGCTTGCTTTTTGCATATAGACTGGCATAAGGATAATCTATCGTGCCTGCGATAGAGGCAATACAGATGAGGCTAGGTCTATCACCTTTAGTCATATCTAATGCCTGACATGACTGTTTTAACTGCTGCTTTAACTGACTGCTTGCCCATCTAAAAACTTGCTCAAACGCCTGTAAGTTAATCACTAGCATCTGGTCGCTATCTGCTTGATTTAAGTGATGGATACGCTCATTGGTGTAACTACCCGCACTATAGATCAGCCTTTGAAATGGAATACCTGACAAATTGTCTAATAACGTTTGCGTTTGATTTGGGTCAGTTAAGTCGCATACATAAGTCACAATAGCAGGATGTAAGCTGTTGATATCGGCTATCTTTACTGCGCTACTTCCAACAACGCTTACTTGCCAGCCGAGCATCTGATGATGCAACGCCAAAGCTAAGCCAATGCCACTTGTACCACCAACGATAATGATATGCGGCGCATGGTTTTTAGTGATACCTTTTGCGAGGTTTTTCATAATTTATGCTGCTGTATATAGTCGACCGTACGCTGATAGCCATATTGCCATTGCGCCTGCATTTGCTGCACAAAACCGTCATAATCTCTGTGTATTAGCTCAACGGTCATTTGTTTTAGGTTAAAATGCTTTTGCACATTTTGCCCTCTCAGTTTCTGCTCGTTATCTGCAAATGGTAACCAATGTAGCTGACGGTTGTTGCTAGCCGCCGTATTAATGTGCGACGATACCTCCATCGGTTGATAACCGTGTACTGCTGCCAATCGCCTATTAGGATCAAAACCAAAAACACGCTGAATCGCGGGAGCAGCCAGCCATGGGTCATAACCTGCCTTAGTCTCTGCAAATACGCTATCACCCAACTGACAGGCTAGCTCAATTGGTGTCAGATTAATCACACCTCCTAAACACCAGCCAAGCTCTGGGATATGTGTTGGCGGTAGATAGTACATGTCTGCCATAGAAGCGCGAATCACTGGGGCAAAATCCCATTGCGTTTGAACCTTTACAGACTGGTGTATGCGTCCGTTTGCAAATGTGTGCGCTGGTGATGTTATTTGCTCGTCAGCCAGACTTGATACTGATTTTGGCAAATTTGCTAAGCGCGGTGGCGCAAATAACAACTCTTGCAGTGTGAGTTTTTCATTATACAAACCATCAGCAGGTGTTTGATACAGGCGGCTAGCAATGATAGCTATTTCTGGCGTTGCTTTATCAGTATTGCTAATATCATTATTACTAGTAGCAAACTGCGACAGCTCATCTAGCCAGTACTGCTCGTTATCGATACGAAACATCGCTAACTGCTGCAACTCATTTAACAGTCGCTCGTAGCTGTCTGCTTGACGTTGTCTTTGTCCATTATCCTTTTGCTTTGATAACCGCCAACGCTTAAGTGCATGGGTCATATAACGCAGCTTTAGACGTTTATTGGCTTCATCTGGCGCGACATGTCTGATGGCTGTGATGACGCGATACAACTCACGGCTGCACATCAACGCTTGCAAATCTTTAGGATCAGGCGCAAGTTGTACTAAATAAGCAGATAAACTCCCACCGCAAGTACCAACGATAATATCTGGCGTTAAATCATGCGCTGCTAGGGCTGCATAACTGCCCAAATAATAACCAAAACGTGAACCGCCGCCTGAAAACAGCTGAACACGCTCATAAGGTTTAACCTGCTGATTATTCATCTATCACTCATCATCAGCTGGGGCGGTTTTAATCGCTAACGAAACAGTAAATATCCCAAAGCGATCGATACGCATCGTGATTTTCTTAAAGCCTGCACGCTCAACCAATTGATCCATTTCCGCTTGCGAACGGCAACGCATCACCCAACTACTGCCACGGTGATTGTTTAGTGTTTTACTGATAAATTCCTGTTCAGGATGCCACGGTTGGTTGGTATAAATCAGATAACCGCCCGATTTTAAACTGTCATGAATACCTGCCAAAGCTGTCGCTGGTAGCGCATTATCAGAGAACAATTCAAATAACCCAGAAGCAATAGCAAGATCTGATTTTTTAGTATCGGTACTAGTATCATTCGTATGTACATCGATATAACTGGCAGGATCAAAAGCATCCTTTTGACTGGTCACTACTCGATCAGCAATCACTAACTGCTGTGCTTTTGCTTGCAATGCCTGTATATTATGCATCTCATAATCACGCAATTCAGCATACAAATCGGTAAACTCTGTCAGCAGATCAAATGCATAAAAACCATGTCCACTAGCGATATCTAACAGTTTTGGTTGGTATGATTTATTGCTGCTTTGATCTTTATCTTCGATATCTGCAAGTGCTAAACGTGCCAACTCCAATATGTGCTCGCGGCGAATACGAATACCTTGCCAACCGATATTATTTAAATAAAACTTATCGACCGCCTGTCCAAACTTATTCTGACCGCTAGGCTGATTGTAATAGACATGATCCAGCGAATGACCTGAATCAAATCCATGCTCAAGCCCTGTAGCAATTGCATCGCTGACATGACCAAATTTCTGCATTGCAAAACGGGTAATTGCAAAGTTTGGATTGAATGGTTTAATCGCCAAACGGTCTACTTTATCCTTACTGGCACTGTTTAAGTGAGCCGTACTCAGATCAGGGGCTTGGACTGGTGCGCTAAATACTTGCTCAGCAAACTCAATACAGTCGGCAAAGACATCGGCTTTATTGGTCTCATGAAAGATTGCATGATAGCTGTCTGGATACAACTGCCAGCGTTTGATCGGTGTGTTAATCGCTTCATAAAACGTGCGCTCAGCCTGCTTATCGACCACATAATCCTTGCCCGCACATAAGACGAACGTCGGTACGGTAATGGCACCTGCATCATCAAGTAAACGCTGACCCGTTGCATGAGTGTCGATGAGTAAGTCGGTCGAGATACTATTCGATATCAATGGATCGGCATTGTAAGCCTGCTGTGCGTCTTTATCATGGGTCAGTACTTGTGCTTTAACATAGCTGCTGACACGTGACATCAAACCTAGCGTACGTGCCACCTTTAGCGATGGTATAGCAAAGGGCAAATACAAGCGAATACTGAGCGCAGGCGTGCCCAATATCATCCCGCGAATATTAGGCGCATAATCGTGTACCCATGCTGCTGCCAATACCGCGCCGATACTACTAGCGACAATCAATGTATCCTCGATAGCAATGCCTGTTTGCCCAATCACTAGTTGTACAAAACCTTCTAAATCTCGCTCAAGCTCGGTAACGCTCTCAGCATGATCTTTGATACCGCCTGAGCGACCATTACCGCGTGCATCCCAAGCAAATACTTGATAGCCAGCTGTTGCAAACTGCTCTCCCAGCTCTGCCAATCGTCCCGAATGCTCATGCCCTCGGTGTAATAAAATAACTTGGCGCAACGGTTGGTTGGCTTGCTTGATATCTTCTAAAGGCTTCGTTAGCCAATAGCGATAATAAATAGCCGTGCCGTCGTAAGCGTTATAACAGCTCTCACCATCGATGATTTTAGATGCAGGCAAGTCAAAACCAACACTGGCCTGTTCTTCGAATTTTTGACTATCAACGGTTGTGGTTGGCATTTCTTTGAACTCCAATGGGCGAGCGTTATCAGTAGAAGTATTTGGCAAAACAACAGTAAGAGATAGTGAGTTGTTTGTTGTCTCACCTAATACGGATCGCAGCTCAGGTGGGTTACGCACTAAGTATAACTCTGTCATATAACGTAGTCGATTGAGACAGGTCTTTAGTAGCATTATCTCTGTTAGTATAAATAATTGACCCATTTTGATAGCAGGTAAAGCCACCTGCCCTTTAATACCTACTGGCGCTTTGGCTCTAATGCCCATAAACGCACCAAGCATACCTAATAAGAAGGCACGATCGCTTTTGCCCAAAGGCCCTTGGTTAGCACGAACACCTAACATGGTATTACTAGTAACGCCCAACAGCTCGGTGCCAATACTAAGGGCGATCAGAGCAGTGATATGATGCTGATAAATTGATATATTCGTTGGCAAGTTGGCTATTAACGTTTGCTGTTCTTTATCATTGATATGATGGGTCAGAATATGAGGGGTCAGGCTCGCTAATAGCGCCGTATCGGCAACCATATCACCTACCTCGTTTAACACGGCTCCGAGCCTTGATGTCTGTCCATGCTCACGCGCCATCATGCCATCGATGGCATTGAGTGCCATACGTACAAACAATGATGATGGTAATAAAAGCCACAGCCGCTGCTGTTCAGCCGCTGGTTTGGCAATGATATAGGCAGTACCGATACTCAATAAAACAGCGGATACTGTCACTTGGTTAGCGGTAATATTTTGCTCAACCAGCGTATTGCTTATCGGACGTAATTGATTTTGAAACTGAGTTTTGAGCTGATATAGCGACATGAGTCTAGCCAAATATTTTCAGTACTTTAATGTAGCAACAAAAGTTTGTAAGGTAAAGAATTACAGAGCGCTCAAAAACGTTCAAACATTTTGAAAAAGATATTTATTAACATCATTATAATCGTCTAATTTTTCCATTTTAGTCAACAATGAGCGATGATTTGCAATGAATCTCAGTGGCTCATATCAATATTGTTAACCTTATATGGTACAATCTTCAGCTTCTTAAAAACGCCTTATTAAAAATGCTGCGAGCCCTTTATCATGGAAAGCCTAGTCACCCTTGTTCTGGTATTAATGCCAATGTTTATTGGCTTTGCCATTCCGTCTAACCCTACTATGACAAAAGTGGCCGACAAAGGTCTATCATATCTAGTATTTATCATACTGGCGTTGATCGGTATTGAGTTGTCTCAGGTAGAAGGTCTAGGTAATCAGTTGGGTGAAATTGCCTTATATGTCACCGTCCTATCAATATTAACAATTGGTACAGGATTGTTTGCGCTTATGGTGTTCGACCATATACGCCCGTGGCATGCCAAAAAACCAAGCGTAAAATCTAAAGAGCATCGTGTCAGTATTCGAGGCAGCTTAGCACAGGTCGTTTGTGTGGTGATTGGAATGGTGATTGGCTATTTCTTGCCTGCTGATTATATGCCGCCCGAAAACTCTATGACTGTCATGCTGATGATTTTGATATTACTGGTCGGTATAGGCTTAAAAGGATCGGGCATCACCTTAAAAGAAGTACTACTGAATAAACGCGGCGTAGAAATGAGTATCATCTTTACGCTAGCAGTATTGGCAGGCGGGCTTATCTTTGCGCTACTATTTACGGATGTGTCATGGACGAAAGGCTTAGCACTATCGTCAGGATTTGGTTGGTACTCGCTGTCAGCGATTGTCATGACCGATGCTTATGGCGCGGTTTGGGGTAGTGTCGCGTTGTTCAACGACTTGGTACGTGAGTTCTTTGCATTAATCTTTATTCCAGTATTCATGCGTAAATACCCCTCCGCTGCAGTTGGGCTTGGCGGCGCGACTAGCTTAGACTTTACCTTGCCTATCATTCAGCAGTCAGGTGGTCTAAAAGTCGTGCCACTAGCGATTAGTTTTGGCTTCCTTATTAATATTGTCTCGCCAGTACTTATGGTGTTCTTTTCAGCGCTTGGCTAAGCTATATTTTGTAGATCAGCTTATTCGTATTTGATATTACGATTATTTTATTACTAACCATCTGTTTAACTAGCTTATCGATGGTTTTAGAGTCTTCATTGCGTAAATGGCTTTTAAGATAGTTTGTTAAACTTGACTTTTTGGATGGTCGAGTACCTGCTGGTCTACTTTTTAGCTGTGCTATTGCACGTTGATATGTTGTAGTAGAGTCTTTGCTCTTCTTATTATCATCTTGTGACACTTTACTCGAATTTCCTTTGATATTATCGAAAGGTGAGTAATAGATAGCTTTATTATCTTGTTTTATTATGTCCTTCTTTTTGAGGTACGTTACAACTAAATCAATTTGATCCTGACTATTTGCTTGGCGATAACTTGCAAGTTTTTGCTTTATCACATTATTCAATCCATCAATTTCTTTTGCCTTACTTCGTAAAACTTGATCAGTGACTAAATCTAATATTCCTTGACTGTCTACTTTATAACTTAGTTTTTCTTCGTTTTGATCGTGCCTAATAAGACCTAATTTAATAAACTTATCAAAAACCTGTTCAAAAATATAATCTTGCTCAGTACTATTAAATCTCTCTAGTACTGTCACTGGAACGTACTTCTTTATCGAGTACAATAGGTTGGATTTATAGCTCGGTAAAAAAACCTTACGATTGACAATGCTATCAAAAACCAATACATAACACTCATGTATAACCGATTTGGGAACGCTCTCTTCAAGGCTTTGCGCTAAAGATTTCTTATTGTCCATGGCAACGCTAGTAACATCATCACACAAAACATTATGACTGTCTTCGATGACAAGTTGGCTTTTTTTTATATCTGATGCACTTTCTATGTTTGACTCGTAAGCCACAGTTAGCTGATTAGCATTTTCTAACCGCATGATGTTCATACCATCATAAGCACTATTGAGATGCTCAACCAAGATATCATAACCACTATCTCTTGCTAAAATACAAACATCAGCACTAGGATCAATTTCAGAGATTTTGCCAAGATAAAAAGACAAGTAAAAATCTAGCGCATTCTTCCCTGCATGTTGCATCTTAATAATGTGCACATTTTCATTATCAAACCTGAGCAAGTTTTCAACCAATTCAAGAGGTAAACTCTTCTGCTGATTGATACCCAAAAACAGCCATACATGGCATTCATTCACCTCTACATTATCGAAGCTTTTAGGCTGAATGTTTTCATAATCAATTAAAATATGCTTCATCAAGATATTCTTATCATTTAATAAAAGTTACGATTACTTATACCCCACTAGCCTGCTTAGCAAATAAGCGCATCAATGGCTTGATTTTGCTAACTCGGTACATACCTTCATTGCGTATCTGCTGCACAGGACGCACTTGTGCAAGCGACCCTGCAAATAACCAGTTAAGCGCAGAAAAGCTGTGCATCATCAGGCTATTATGCGGACGGCGCGTACGCTCATAATGACGTAGCGTTTGATTGCTGCCCCAAAGCGTACCACCACTACGGGTAAAGTCATGCTTTAGCTGTTCACATAATACTGTCACATCCAGCATGCCAAGGTTCAATCCTTGACCTGCCAGCGGATGTACGCCATGAGCTGCATCGCCAATAAGTACCAAGTTATCCGCCACGTAGCTTTTCGCTTGTTGCGCTGCTAATGGAAAACTAGCGATAGACTCAATTTGATTAATCGCACCCAACTCGTAATTGCTGGCAGCCGCTAACTTATCAGCGACAAATCGATCTTCTTCCTCTATCAGTGCTAATGCTTGATTGCGCGGCAATGTCCATACTATCGACTGCCAATGCTGCGGATTTGCCTTATCAACATCGGTTATATCTGCTAATGGCAATAGTGCCAGTGTACCCGTCGGTAGCATGGCTTGACGTGCAGTTGCCTGATGCGGTTTCTCAGTCTGAATCGCACAGCAAATCGCCGTTTGATTATAATCAAGCGTATCTACGCCAATCCCTGCTTGCTGACGGACAAATGAACCGCGCCCATCAGCGCCAACTAAGAGACGCGCATCAATCGCTTCGCCATTGTCTAGAGTTACACGGTAGCCTTGCTGCGCCCCTAGCCAATCCATATTGACAACTTTATGACCAGCGATAAGGGTCAGATAGTCGCTGACATCCTCTTCATGCAAACGCTGCCATAAGGCGTGCTCAATGACAGCAGGCTCGACCATACTTCCTAATAATATAGATTCATGAGTTTTACTACTACTATCCTCGGCGCCAATATCTTCACTTTCGCCAAATAATAGCTCACCCATGCCGTTCAGTTGCCACACCTGCATTTGCGAGTAGTCTGCTTTGCGTTTAGAGGCGGCAATATGTTGCCAAGCGCCAATGTCTTCAAGTAAATTAATACTAGCCATACTGAGTGCATAGACACGTGCATCACGTTTGCTAAGTACATGTTGCCAAGCTGATTCATCACGCTCAGGACGGGCATCAATCAACGTCACTGGCATTTTTGCTTGTGCCAGCTTTAGAGCAAGCGTTGCCCCAACGATACCGCTACCGATAATCAGCGTATGGTTGTTCTTCATAAGGTGTCTCTCAATATTGCTCAATATTAGAATGCTTATTATCAATCTTAATTACAGTTAGTTGATTCAGTTTAAAAGAGAGACAAGGCAACCGAGTGCAGATGTATAGGCAATACTTCAAGCGAGGTTAACGCTGTCATTCTTTTAAACTGAATCAACTATAGCGCTATGATTTTAAACCCATCGCATAAGTGGCAACTAGTGGCTTGATATTCGGCAATTTATCAAAGGCCAACAACGCCATATTTCGCGCCAACTTAATCGCTGGGTTAGGATGGGTGAAGCCATGTACTACCGCATCACAAAAACGAATCACTCGCTTCTGGTCGGTTTGACGTGCTTTCTCATAACGCTTTAATAACTGTGCATCACCGATATCTGCGCCTTTGAGCACTTGTGTATTTAGCATTTGTGCCAGCACATGCGCATCTCGCATACAGAGATTAAAGCCTTGACCAGCGACAGGATGCAGAGTGTGAGCTGCATTGCCCATAATGACGCAGCGCCCTTCTACCTGCTTATCCGCTAGCACACGGGTCAATGGATAGGCGCCGCGGCGACCAGCAGCGGTAAACTTGCCAGCGCGTTGACCGAAAGCTTGTTGTAGGGTCTGCAAGAAATGGACGTCGTCTTCCAAATACCTGGTTTCTTCACCCGTTGGGCATACCCACACCACAGAGCGTCTGTAGCCTTGTTGATACTCATTATTGCCATCGCCTTCTGGATCAGTCAATGGGAGCACAGCAAGTGGGCCAGCTGGACTGAAACGCTCAATCGCTGCATGCTCGTGTGGCGTATCTGTCTCTACTACTCCGACGATGGCCGTTTGCTGATAGTCATACGTAGTTGTACCTATATCTAGCAATTGGCGTACTGTAGAGTCGCGTCCATCACAGGCAACTAATACGCTAGCTTGAAGCTGCTGCTCGTTTTCGGCTTCATCGTTGTAATTAAAGCTAAGTGTCACACTATCGGTCTGCTGCTGGACAGTTGTCACATTGGCATTATCTATCAAGGTAATTAACGGCTCTTGCTGTGCGGCTAATAAAAGCTTACGCCCCAGCCAAGCGTTTTCGATGACTTGCCCAAATGACTCGACCTTTTCCTCTGCTTTATTCAGCTGCGCGCGCCCAAAACTGCCTTGCTCACTAATCTGTACGGTGTCGATACGGCAGGCATGACTTTGTAACTCATCCCACAGTCCAATCTCTTGATATATCTGTACCGTGCGCCGTGATAACGCCGTATTGCGACTGTCTAAATAATGGCTGCGAGTCCTATCATCCGTTGGACTGATGGTTGGATAGCTGTTTTTTTCTAATAAGGTGCTCGCAATACCGTGATGGGCCAATAGCAATGCAAAAGACAAACCAACGTGACCACCACCCGCAATAAGCACTTGCTGGTCAGTTATCGCTTCTTTGTTTTTAGATATGCTGTCAAACTTTTTAGGTATGCTGTCAGCATTGGATAAATGTGAATCAGTATCTTGCATCGTTATTTTCCTATTATAATTTTTTGGACAAGCAATTGATTAATGATAAATAGCCGCTCGTCACTGACTTTATTTTATAATTTTTATCATGTTACTACCGTTGTTAGATGGGTTGCAGCAAAATATGGTATCGCCCATAGATTACCACAAATTGTCTATTCTGCCGTGGTCTTAACCGTAGACAAATCGTTTCTTTACTCTCATCATAAACGAGGTTTATATTCATAAAACTCAAATATCTTAATCTTATTAGAGCACTATCATACGATGGGTAGCGATGAATTATATAGAACTGATAGCAACATCTAATCAATCTATAGAAAATCGCGGTAGCAGTTGCAATCAGCATACAAAAACAGCGTTATCTATCTGATGTATGGCTTGAAATTTAAAAATTCTCTACCATAATGAAGGCAAGACTTTCATTACTTTCATTTACCACCTTCCACAAAAACAATAATAATAACGCCGTCATTTTTATCATCTACAATCTTTGCATCACCTAAACACTGTAATTCCACTAACTATTTTATCTCTGCAACCCGTCACGCAATTAAAACCAAATTATAGCGTCGGGTACACAATAAAAGGATAATCGCTTGACTGATTCCATGAGCCGCCGTATAAAGTTTGAATCATTGACCCCAGCACAGCTAAAAACCGTGCTTGGTGAATACAACAATCACATGAAATATATCCAAGAACGCCTCGATATTAAAATCATGCAGCGCCAAGGCGATTTTTGCCTGAGTGGCGATGTGACCAATGTCGAACGCGGTGAACGTATTATCTACAAAATGGTAGATGAAGCACAGAACACCAAAGACATCAGTGCAGAAGAGCTGCATCTCATCATCCAATCTAGCCTCTCTCGTGATGAAGACATCGAAGAAGACGAGCAAGACCATGATGATATGGAATATGATGAAGACTTGGATGAGGCTAGCGAGTTTACGCCCATCAGTTTACGTACACGTAAAGGCCGCATCGTTCCGCGTGGTGGCAACCAACAGCGCTACGTAAAAAACGTCCTGAGCTCTGATGTATCGTTTGGTATTGGGCCAGCTGGTACGGGTAAAACGTATCTAGCAGTGGCATGTGCCGTCGATATGCTTGAGCGTAATGAGATTGAGCGTATTTTGCTAGTGCGTCCAGCGGTAGAAGCTGGCGAAAAACTGGGCTTCTTGCCAGGTGATTTGACCCAAAAAATCGATCCGTACTTACGCCCGCTATATGACGCACTCTATGAGATGATAGGCTTTGAGAAAGTCGGTAAAATGATTGAGCGTCAGATTATTGAAGTGGCGCCGCTGGCCTATATGCGTGGTCGTACTTTGAATAACTCGTTTGTCATTCTCGATGAAGCGCAAAATACCACGCCTGAACAGATGAAAATGTTTTTAACCCGTTTGGGCTTTGGCTCACGTGCCGTCATTACTGGGGATATTACTCAGGTCGATTTGCCACGTGGTCATAAGTCAGGCTTGGCACAAGCGATGGATATTCTAAAAGATATTGAAGAGATTCATATCACAAAGTTTGATTCAAAAGACGTCGTACGACATCAATTGGTACAGCAAATTGTTGAAGCCTATGACGTATTTGATGAAGAGCAAATTGCTTTAGAAGAAAAACGTAAGTTTGAACGTATTAAAGAACAAGAGCGTAGACAAGCTGTCGCTAATGCAGCAGCCAATCTGTAATAATCAAGCTAATCACTGAATTACAGTCATTTGCTATAAGCATTTATCTTGCATAAGAAAACCGGATTACTAAAAGTAGTCCGGTTTTTTCTTACCGACAGTTTAGTGAATTTAGCTCTTTCGCTACTAGTCGCCCACCAGTAACTTAGCTATAGTAGCCTTTATACATTTTATACATTTTATACATTTTATACATTTTATACATTTTATACATTGGCCTCTATTTATTAGCCAAAAATTTAGCGATAAGATAAACAGTGATTGAACTACTTTTATAGTAAAAAACTGGCAAATAAATCACCTAGACGATGCAGCATTAGAAACACATTTATAATAAAAAGGACAGCAATATGAGCCAACCTGACAATACTAATTTTGACGACAAGATCGCTAGCAACCATGCCAGCTTAGCAGCACTTGATATCAGTGCGACCGACAGTATTGATGATGAAATATTAGATACTTTTTATAATCGCGAGCATTTACTATCAGTCATGATGGCGACTTTAGATTATATAGATGGTCGTATTAATACTGGTCTGACCCTACCCTATTTTGCAGATATTGATCCTGAGCTTTGGCAGGAAAAGTCTAAAACATTAGATATATATATCACTGATGACGTCGAAGGTCGTGCTTTAAATCTAGAAGCACGCGGCAAGGACTATGCGACCAATATTTTGTCTTATCCAAGCGAATTACCTGCGGCCGTCATTGAGCTGATGCCAACATTGCCTCTTGGAGAGCTGATTATCTGTCATGAAGTGATGGTACGTGAAGCGGCTGAACAGGACAAAACCGTGGCGCAGCACATCACCCATTTGCTAGTGCATGGCGTGCTACACCTACTAGGTTTTGATCATGAGCTCGGACAAGCTGAACAAGATGAGATGGAGTACTTTGAGATTGAGATTTTGGCAGGTCTAAACCTACCAAATCCTTATATCTAAACTAGCACTGCTTTACTAAACAGTTTTCTAACTCTTAGACAGCTACTCACTAATCTTTAGATAGTGGCAACTTTTGCGCTTGACCCATTTGGTTGATCATATGGTCTAAGCCTTTAACATGGACACTGCGCTGCGGGAATGGAATCTCGATTTTCTCATCATCTAAAGCTTGCTTGAACTGCTCTAGTAACTCGCATTGCATCGACCACCAGTCGGCATTGGTTGTCCAAACGTTTAGGGTAAGATCTACTGAGTTATCGCCTAGATTGGTCACTCGCACGATAGGCTCAGGATCAGTAAAAGCCAATGGGTTATTTCTTGCCAGACTTAACATCACGTCTTTAGCCGTTTTGATATCAGCATCGTAGCCAATACCGACGGTAATATCGACGCGGCGATTGGGTAGCGCTGTATAATTGACCACAGGTGAAGTCGTGATATCGCTATTGGGAATGATGATATCGTGATTGTTAATGGTCGTCAGATGGGTATTAACCAAGGTAATCTCAGTCACCGTACCTGTGTAGCTACTAATCTGTACATAATCGCCGCGTACAAACGGGCGAAATGTCACAATCATAATACCAGCGGCAAAATTTGATAGCTGGTCTTTTAGTGACAAACCGACGGCAACAGCGGCACCACCTAAGATTGCGACGACCGAAGTAGTCTGTACACCGACTTTGCTAAGTGCAGCTAAAATCACTACGACCAGTAGCACGCCATACAATAGACGACTTAAAAAACTAGCAACTGTCTCATCCAGATGGCTACGCGTCATCAGTCGATCGGAAAAGGCGACTGCCTTTTTGGCAAGCCAACGTCCAACGATAAATATAAGTATTGCTAAACCGACTTTAATGACCAGCTCTAGGGCGTTGCTCGTTAAGGTAGCGACATCGACGGTAAAACCTAAAAATTCCATACTGACTCTTTATTTTATAGCTGTGTGTTATGAACTTGGATATCTGTGATTATAAAAAATAGTGCGTTAAGCGTTATTCTTAACAGTCGTGTTTTCAGTGACATTTTTTCCAGCAACTTTAATTTCAGTAACTTTAATTTCAGTAGCTTTTTTCTTAGCACCTATCTTCTTAGTGCTTGAATACGTTAACCCTAGTACGTTACTTCGACTGTATCACTATAGCGGTAAGTACGTATCAAGCGCAGCTCGACGATATCGCTCATGTCTTCGGTGAACTTACCAAAGGGTGCTGCTTGTCGTACCGACTGTTTGGCTGCTTCATCCAATATCGTAGAGTTCGAGCTTTCAAGCAAACGAATGGCTTTGATATTGCCGTCGTTACTGATGATAACCATTAGCCGTACTTCGCCCGTAATGCCTTGGGCACGCGCTTGCACAGGATAATGCAAGTTGCCCACTCGCTCGACATGCTCGCGGAATGTATTGATATAATCTGCTGCCGCACCCCGTGTGGTCGAATTACTATCCATGGTCACGACTTTGGATTTGGTCGCATAGACCTGCTGACGCTGAGATAGCTGAGCTTCTAAGGTTGCAATCTGCTTACGTAGCCGCTCTTCTTGCGCCATCGCATCATCTTGCGCTTGCTCGCTGTCATTATCCGACTCTACAGTGGCCTGACGCCAACTCAACGTCGTACGCAGATAACTCTCTTGATAGCGCTGCTGACGCACTTTACGCTGTAAGTTAACGATGTCTTGAGTCTCACTCATTTGCTCAGCAGACATTGCACTTAACTGATTGTTCTCTTGTCTGAGCTGCTCTTCTATTGTACCGCCGCCCTCTTGTGAAGCGTTGGCAATAAAGTGCGCATCTTCATTGGGCTGCATGTTATCGGTCAGCGCCTTTGCCACATCTTGCATCATAGCAGCTGGGTCTTTTCCCATAGAAAAGCTAATCCCGAAGATAATCAGCACATGGACAGCCACCGCAATAACAATAGCGACAGGCAAACTTATATCGCGCTTGGGAGCTTGCGCGGAAAAATGATAGCTCTGTGAGTCTTTTATATAGGCCACAATGAATCTCAGCTTGTGAGCACATCAGTACAAAGCACTATTTAATAAGTGTTGTAACGATAGGCATGATTTATACTGGCGCTATCATAACATGACATAGAATTATGTCGCCAGTATAAGCACTGAGACGGCATTTTGACATCTGCCATGCAGTATTGGTAACCTTATCTGCTGATTGAAAAACATGCATTTGAGAATATATAAGGCAGACGAAACACTGTCTATACCAAATGAATTGCTATAAAACGCATGTGTTCATTTTGAAGCCACTGTATTTGTTATATACTGCTTTATCACAATAGCATTAGTAGCACGTTACTTTGCAACAATCAGAACTGTGCATCGTCTTAATTAGGCACGGCAGATGGTCAAGCAGCACAGTAAATGTATATTCACTATGCACTAGTATCAGAGGTCAGTTTTTCGCTTTTGCTACCTATCAGTATAAAAATTACTAATGGTCGTAGATATTAAGAAATTATAGATGATTAGCTTTCGTTTAAATCAATGATAGCCTGCAAAGTTTGTTTAGCCATTTTTACGTCACCGATTGAATGACGCGCCCTATAAGGATAATAAGTTTGAGTGACTTTGATAACGTGAATAATTCAGACAATTTTGATGAGTTCTTCGAGAGTATTGGCTATCGTTTTGACGAGTCATTCGGCAGTGGTTGGGAGCGTATCGCCCAATCGGTTAAAGATATCTATAATAAGACGACGGACAAGTTCGAAGATGAGTTGTCATTACCAGTGGCACAGACTTACGTTAACGATGCACTACAAAAATTCGTCACCGACAATGTAAAAGCCATTTTAGAGCTACGCGTCGAGATGCATGAGGATTGGTTTCGTTTATACTGCACTGTCAATGCAGGCGGCATCTATGCTGAGGTGGCAAGTAACTTTCGCTTAGTTCACGTTCAGCTCGACCGCAATGTGCAGCGCTTTGTATTTGGTCAGCAAACTTATACCGATATATTAAATCTGCGCTGCGAATCTTTCGTGAAACGCCAAGGCGTCAAACTGGCGATTTGGTTTTATCATAGCGTCCTCAAAAAAGACCCTTTAGGCTTTATTCTGTCGTACGTCAATATTGCTCGCGCAAAAGACGAAGTGATTTATCTCGATATCCATCGTTGGTTAAAAAACAACAAGAAAATCATGAGTACCTTGCATAAGGTACAGATAAATTATGGTGAGCTAGAAGAAGAGCAAATGATTTTGAAGGCTCAAATTAACTATCGTGATTTACTGGCGGCCAGCAGTAACGAAGATATCATCGGTGATGATGATGATCCTGAATTAATGCAAGGCCCTATTAACCCTGTAGATGATGCGACTGAGCCAAGCCAAGAGTAAGTCGCTAATGCTTTATCGCATAAGACAATGGTTCATCCCATAAAAAAACGCTGCATCTTAGAGGTTATTGGCCTTATAGATGCAGCGTTTTTTTATTAAAGTCGATAACTACCAGTAGTTCTCTACGGCAATATTGCCCTCACCGCGGCGATTCATTACAAGTCCCAATGTCTTTAATGCCTCTTTGGTATCTTCTACCATATCTGGGTTGCCACATAGCATAACATGCGTAGTATCAATATCTAATGCGATACCCGCACGCTCTTGCAACGTGCCGTCTAGCAGTAGTTTTGGCAGACGCTCTGACAATGCACCTTCGACAGGCTCACGAGTGACGATTGGGATAAAGATAAGCTTTGCTGGATTATCAACCAGCGTGCCGAAGTCTTCCTGTAGGCTTTCGATTTTCTCAACGTAAGCAAGTTCTTCTATCGAACGGGCACTATAAGCCAATACAATGTGCTCGTAATCTTCCCATGTCTTTAAATCTTGTAGCATTGACAAAAACGGTGCTAAGCCAGTGCCTGTTGCTAGCAGCCATAAGTCTTTTGGCAATGGTTTTTGGTAACGTGCTAACGTCAAAAACCCAAATGGCATGGTATTAAGCAGTAGCTCATCGCCCACTTGTAAGTGCTGCAATTGCGAGGTAAATGCACCGTCAGGAATTACGATAGAGAAGAACTCTATCACCTCATCAAAGGGCGAAGAGACTATCGAATACGCGCGAAAAACATCTTCATTCAATGCGGCATCAGCAGTTTCATCACTTGCATCAGTCTGTTGATAATATTTTAATTGACTGGGATTGACGCCTAAACGTACAAACTGCCCCGCTGTAAACTTAAAACTATCGGGACGGCTGACGGTAAAGCTAAATAAATTTGGCGTCCATGTGGTTTTACTGAGCACCGTTACGGTTTGAATATTATCACTCATAATTATTCGTCACTTATACTTTATTAAACTGTATTTTTATAAGATATCTTTGATAGGCAAAAGAAGATAAATGCCAAAAAGGTAAGCATAAAAAAAGATGCGCCAAGCTTATCATAAAGCTGGCGCATCTTGGTTTTTTAACCGTAACAACAGATAGATCGCAGCGACTTATCTGCCGTATTAACTCAGCGACACTACCAAATGCGAGCCAAACTTGCCCACTCAATCATACTATTTGGCAAGATACCAAAGAATAGAATAATCGCCGTCACAGCAATGACCATAATACCACCGGTACGAATACCCCACTGCCCAGACACGTCAAACTCGATGAACTGCTTAGGACGTTTGAACAGCGTGAGTAACACACGTAAGTAATAGAATAGACCAATCGCACTACCCAAGATAATCATCGCAGCCAAGAACCAGTTGGTGCCTTGTACAGCAGCTAAGATAGCAAATAGCTTGGTGATAAAGCCTGCCGTCAACGGAATACCAGCCAATGACAACATCATGATTGTCATGACAGCGGTCAATACTGGACGACGCCAGAATAGCCCTTGATAATGCGTCAACTCATCGGCTTCACCAGATAAGCGATACGGACTCGACATTAGCGTCACTACACCAAATGCACCGATAGAGGTAAAGGCATAGACTGCCATATACATACTAGAGATACTATCAGCGGCAGAGCCAATGCTGACAATCACGATCATCACATAACCCATATGGGCAATAGATGAGTAACCGAGTAGACGTTTCAGGCTAGTTTGACGTACTGCCAACAAGTTACCTACCAAGATAGATAATGTTGCCATGACCATCAATAGCATCTGCACTGATGGCAATGCCAGCAAAGCAGTATCGATTAAGAAACGCACTGCCAGTGCCATCATCGCCACTTTTGATACTGATGCTAAAAAGGTAGCGATAGGCGCTGGTGCACCTTCATAAACATCTGGCGTCCACATATGGAAAGGAGCAGCCGATAGTTTAAAGGCGATACCAAACATCATCATTGCCGCGCCCAATATCAGTAGTGGCGACTCAAAGATATTGCCTAGTACCATGCTGATTGGCTTAAACGCTAGTGAGCCTACTTCTGCATAGATAAAGGCCATACCCATTAGTAACGTCGCTGATGCAGTCGCCGACAATACCAAATACTTCAATCCCGACTCAAGCGACTGGTTGCGCATATAAGTATAAGCAAGCAAACCATATAACGGTACTGACAGCATCTCTAAGCTCATAAAGAATGACGCCATATGCTGCGCGCTTACCATTAGTAATGCACCAATGGTCGATAGCAGCATGAGCAAATACAGCTCTTCTTTATTGTCTTTTAGGTTAGCTAAATACGCATAAGACAGCGTACAACAAGCCAAGGCACAGATAAAAATCACCACCATATTAAACTGAGCAAAGTTATCAATAACAAATAACTGCTCAGCGTTTGGCGCGATAGATCCGCTGTCAATCACACCGATCATCTGACCGATAAGGGTGAATAAACCAATGTTTAAGCCTGCCACTGTAATCGTACCAGTGACCATGTGCGAGCGTTTAAAGGTAATCGCGATCATAACCGTCAGTACCGTAATCACTACGGCGATAATCGGCGCGTAAGGCAACAATCCTATCAAATCATTCATCATAATATCATTCATGACTTAACGTGCCTCCATTACATCAAGCAGCTGCGACGCATCTACCTGTGTCACTTGACTGTATATATATGCGTTATTGATCCACTGCATTGCGTGACTTGAGGTATCAAGGAACGGCTGTGGGTACAGTCCGAGCCATACCAAACCTGCAGCTAGCATCAGTAGTAATGACAGCTCGCGCTTGCCCAAATCTTTTAGTTTACGTGCAGGTAAGCCATGTGACTTAGTCTCTCGCTCTGCCAATGCGGCGATGTTATTTTCACCAAATAGTGCGCGATGAATCAAAATGAGCGAGTAAAGACCTGCTAATACCAAACTGAATGTCGCAAAAACCACAAACACTGGATACTGAGCAAATGAGCCAAACAAAATCATGAACTCGCCAATGAAGTTACCCGTACCAGGAATACCTAGCAGCGCGGCACAGAAGAACATCAGTATCGGTGCGTAGTAACGGAACTGTCCCCACATACCACCCATCAAGGTCAAATCGCGTGTATGCAGACGCTCATATAGCTGTCCTGCCATGATGAATAGTGCGGCTGAACTCAAGCCATGAGCAAGCATCTGAATCATCAGACCTTGCAAGCTGAGTAATGTACCAGCGTAGATTGCCAGTACCACAAAACCCATGTGCGAGATACTGGTATACGCCAGCAAACGCTTCATGTCGGTCTGCATAAACGCAAGCCATGCACCATAGAAGATACCAATTGTACCTAGGGTGATTGCTATCGGCGCAAACTCTTGTGAAGCTGCTGGAAAGAGCGGCAAAACAAAACGAATCAAACCATATGCAGCAGTTTTAATCAAAACACCTGCCAAATCCACCGAACCTGCTGTTGGTGCCTGCGCATGCGCGTCTGGCAACCAGCCGTGGAAAGGAATGATTGGCAACTTCACCGCAAAACCAATGAAGAAGCACAGCATGATTGGATATTCCCAGCCGCCAAGTGACGTACCGAGCAAGTCATTATAGTTAAAGCTTACTACCCCTTTTTGGGCGTAGCTGATAATGACCAATACCAAAATGCCGATGAGCATGATAAGCCCAGACGCTTGGGTATAGATAAAGAACTTGGTGGCCGCGTATTCTTTGGTTTTGCCTACAACGTCATGACCCCAAATCGCGATCAAGAAATAGATAGGAACCAGCATCATCTCCCAAAAGAAGAAGAATAAGAACAGATCAATGGCTAAGAAAACACCAATAACGCCGCCCAAACTCCATAGCAAGTTCAGGTGGAAAAAGCCAACGCGGCGCTGAATCTCATTCCACGAACAAGCAACGGCTGCCACACCAAGCAACCCTGTTAGGGCCACCATCATCAATGACAAACCATCTAGCGCTAAGTGAAAGCTAATACCAAAACTTGGTATCCATGGCACACTAAATTCTGCTACCCAAGGCACTGCAGCATCTGGTGCAATGACCTGCTGACTCATACCGCTAAAATCACCTTGCTGCCAAAGTACTAATGACAAAGCAAAGGTCAACATCATACCGATCAAGGCAATCCAGCGCGGCAGACGTTTATTAAATCGCTCTACTACCCAGCATAGCAATCCTGCAATAAAAGGAATTGCAATTAATGCTGGTAGCATCCACGTTTGTTGTAACTCAATCATCTTTTACACCACCGTCATCATTACCAGCACCAGCAATACAGCCATACCCAAGCCAAAGCTTGTGGCATAACCTCGAAGAGACCCTGTTTGCGTCGCAGACAATACTTTATTACCTGCTGAGGCCAGCTTAGGTAACAGCAACCACGTTTTATCGATAGGGTCGGCTTTTAATAAGCGGCCGATGAATAAAAAGGGTTTTACAAAAATTACATCATATAGCGCGTCGAAGCCTAGGCCATGGTAGCACCAGTGATATAGTGCCCCACCAATACGTGAGCGTTTAAAGCTGGTGAGCAAGCGACCTTTGTTAACGACATACAATAGTGCTGCCAATATCAAACCTGCTGCCATGGCACCCATCGCGATATACTCTGCGGTGTGCTTAGCATGTGCTTGACCAGCAACTTCTAATAGATGGCCAACGCTCTCTGGCAACACACCGTCTAATGGCGGCGTAATCCAAGCACCAACAGCGGTAGATAGCACGAGTAACACCGTCAAAGGTAACCAGTACGACACCCCTGATAGCTTATGGGCATGGGTTTTTTCTTCACCAAAGAATATGATCCAAATCATACGGAATGTATAAATCGCGGTTAAGAATGCACCGAATACACCCATATAGAATAGTACTAAGTGACCTGTGGCATAAGTTTCCCAAAGAATCGCTTCTTTAGAATAAAAACCAACGGTAACCCAAGGTATCGCAGCAAGTGCACCGCCACCGATGATATAACACCAAAATACCAATGGGATCTTTTTGCGCAGACCGCCCATCTTAAAGATGTCTTGCTCATGATGTACCGCAAGGATGACCGCCCCTGATGATAAGAACAGCAATGCTTTAAAGAAAGCATGCGTCATCAGATGAAAAATAGCCCCTTGCCATGCGCCCACGCCCAATGCTAAAAACATATAGCCAATTTGACTCATGGTCGAATAAGCAAGGATACGCTTGATGTCTGTTTGCGCGAGTGCACAGAATCCAGCAACGACCAACGTCAATGCCCCTACGCCGCCAACCCAATACAACAAGATACCTGGGGTCAGCTCAAACAATGGATGTAGACGGGCGATTAAATAAACACCTGCTGTAACCATCGTTGCAGCGTGAATCAATGCCGATACTGGTGTCGGACCTGCCATCGCATCAGCAAGCCATGTATGTAGTGGCAACTGGGCTGATTTACCCATCGCGCCGCCAACCAACATCATGGTGGTAAGCATCATCGTTGGGTTATTCACATCGAATACTTCTGGCGCACGCGTAATAATTTCTTGAATATTAAGCGTACCGAATTCGCGGAATAATAAAAACAAACCGAAGGCTAAGAACACATCACCGACACGAGTAACGGTAAAGGCTTTCATCGCGGCACGGCCGTTGGCTCTATCGTGGTAATAATAACCAATCAATAGATACGAACAGATACCCACGCCTTCCCAACCGAGATAAAGCAAGAACAAATCATCTGCGAGTACCAGTAATAACATACTGGCCACAAACAAATTCATATAGCTAAAGAAACGAGCAAAGCCAGTGTCGCCTTTCATATACCAAGAGGCAAACAGATGAATCAGAAAGCCAATCCCAGTAATGACACCAGTCATGGTCAATGCCAAACCATCAAAGCTCAAACCGAAATGTGGCGCAAAATCGCCAACTTGGAACCACGTCCATAGCGGAACCTCAATTACCGTTCCAGCTGGATTGGTGGTCAAAAAGGTATAGCTAACCACTAGCGTACATAATGCTGATAACAGCATGCTACCTACGCCAACAATCGCTGCGACCGTCTCTGATAATTTGTCGCGCATAAAGGCTAAAATCAAAAAGCCAATGAGCGGGAATATAAAGGTTAATGGTAATAAACTCATGACATCATCCTTTCATCTCATTGGCGCTATCGACATCGAGATGCCCACGCTGATGATAAAAACGCAATAATATTGCCAGACCAATTGACGCTTCAGCCGCAGCCAAGGTCAAAATAAAGATAAACATAATCTGTCCGTCTGGATCGACCCAGCGACTACCTGCTACTACAAATGCCAATGCTGCCGCATTCATCATGATCTCAAGACTCATTAGCATAAATAGGAAGTTACGTCGTACCATAACCCCGCACAGCCCGATAGCAAATAAAATACCTGCCAAAATCAGTCCATGGCTCATGGGTATCATACCCAGTACATTTTGCGCCTCAGCAACTGGCTGTACTAAGCCTGCCACCTCATGGGCAAACGGCACGTTTGACACATCTTGTGCCACGCTTGCTGCTAGTACCATTAGTCTGACTCCTTGCGCGTAACTTTATTCGCACCTACTTGACTACCTGCCCTCGTGCCTACCTTCATACCTACATAGTCATGCGGATCAACATCTTTATATTCGTAAGGCTTAGCCATTTCTACGCCGTCATGCTGTGTAAGCGTACTATCATTGTCGTATTGCTTGATACTGCCTACGCTTGGCTTAAAATTTTGGCTATCGTTACCGATGACCTCATCGTCGACTGTCTCTTTACCTAAATGATAAGCGGCGACCAAGGCTGCCAATAATAGCAATGCTGCTACTTCAACCAGCATAATGTATTTGGTAAATAACACCGTACCGACTGCTTTGGCAGAGATAGTCGTGCCACCCATCATGACAGCTTCATCATGATTGAGACCAATCATCGCATAGAGCACAACGGCAATGATTATCGTCAATCCTGTCGGTATCGCCCAAGTGCCTGCATCGAGCCAACGTTCTTCTCGCTCGTCATTACTCATGCCCAAGTTAAGCATCATAATGACAAAGACGAATAGCACCATAATGGCACCAGCATAAACAACAATCTCTAATGCTCCTGCAAACGGCGCTCCTAATACAAAAAATATCCCAGCAATTGCCAGCAACGATACAATCATCGATAAGATAGCATGCACTGGATTGGCCTGAGTCACTACGCGCAGACTGGCAAATATTGCCACTGCTGCAAGCGAATAAAACCCAGCCAGTTCAGGATGGTTCAAAATATTCATCATGGTAGCAAGCTCCTTAGATCAATCGGTGCAGACTCATTTTGTGCTGCGCCTTTTGGTTTATCTGCTACCGCCATACCTGTCACACGATAATAGTTATAATCAGGGTATTTACCTGGTCCTGAAATGAGCAAATGCTCTTTTTCATAGACCAAGTCTTGGCGCTTATATTCACCCAGCTCAAAATCTGGGGTCATTTGAATCGCTGTCGTTGGACAGGCTTCTTCACACAATCCACAAAAGATACAGCGTGAGAAATTGATACGGAAAAACTCTGGATACCAGCGTCCATCTTCACGCTCGGCTTTTTGTAATGAGATACACCCTACCGGACATGCCACCGCACACAAGTTACAAGCGACACAGCGCTCGTCTCCATCAGGATCACGCGTGAGGACAATACGTCCACGGAAACGCGGCGGTACAGGTACCGGCTCTTCAGGATAAAGGATGGTGTCACGCGGTCTGAGCGCATGACTATTGACCATCCACATGCTGCGGACAATGGTAAATATACCAATGACGGTCTTTTTTATGGTAGTAAACATGGGATTATTATCCTTATCAGCTTTACCCTAGTTCATCAGTGATGGCTAGTAATGACTATAACGTTGGGGAAAAGATCAAAATGACCGCAGCAGTAATCAACAAATTGATCAAGGTTACGGGCAGACATACTTTCCAGCCAAAGTTCATCACCTGATCATAACGCGGACGCATGAGTGAGCCTCGAGCCAAAACAAACATGGTCATAAAGAACAGCGTTTTAATCATGAACCAAAAAGCTGGTGGAATAAATGGAATATCTAAATTGAACGGCGCAAGCCAACCGCCAAAGAACAAGCAAGTCATCAATGCAGAAATCAAGACAACGTTGACATACTCACCAATAAAGAACATACCAAACTTCATGCCCTGTCTCTTATACACATCTGACGCTGCCGACGATATGCAGTGTGTA
>CAJXUF010000001.1 GCA_913061175.1 uncultured Psychrobacter sp. | reverse complement strand
ATATCGTCGGCAGCGTCAGATGTGTATAAGAGACAGGTTTTGCGACTGACTCATAAACGTTCCATTACTTTGGTTGGTATTTTATTGATTAGTATTTTATTGGTTGGTCTTTTAATTGAAATAAAATGACTGCTTATTCTTCTGATTATCGACCGAATTCATCAGCGTTATCATATCATGCCGACTTATTCCGCACAGCTGGTTTCAAATGGCCACTAAATATTATTTTCGAATACCAAAGACGTATCAATTTTAATGCTTAAAATCTGCCACATATATAATTAAACACTACTTAAAAAACAATGATTTCGTGCGCTAAATCTAACAAAAATAACGTATTTATAATAGGCAGATATCGCAACAGCTGCTAAGCTTAGCGACGATTTAGATTTTGCCACATGTAATACAACAACAGTTTGGTAATTCATCTAACAAGAGTGTTTCAAACACTCAGAATCATTATTTATCAGTACATTTAGGCTCATTAAGGTAAATTCGTTATGTCGATGTTCAGTATAGAACCAAGCAGCTTATCGTTGAGCCTAACCCTAGGACTGACTTTAGGGCTTAGTGCTTGCCAGAGTTTGCCCAAGCAGCCACATTTACCAGAAAGCCAAGCACTATCAGCACGAATAGAGGCGCTATATTCAGACGAGCAAACGACGCAAGGTGAGACGATTAAGACTAGCAGCACTGACTTGGTCTCTGCTATTAGTGCACAGAACGATATTCATCCTGACTTGTCTGGCTATCACCCAATCGTGACCGGAGCGAATGCTTTTGCGGCACGTAGCATCTTGACAGATATGGCCACGCGCAATATTGATGCACAGTACTATATTTGGCATAACGATCAGGCTGGCCAGCTTCTACTAAAAGACTTATGGGACGCGGCTGAGCGCGGCGTGATCGTGCGCTTATTGTTAGATGATTTTAATAATAGTGCCAAGTTCGACCAGCATTTATTACGCTTTGCCAGTCATCCTAACATTGCGGTACGTATCATCAATCCTTTGATGCATCGTAAGTTTCCAACATTGAACTATGTGACTGGTTTGCCGCGTATCAATCGTCGTATGCACAATAAGAGCATGACCTTTGATAAGCAAATTACTATCATCGGCGGGCGTAATATCGGCAACGAATACCTTAGTAATGATCAAAGCAGCCAATTTGCAGATTTGGATGTCTTACTTATCGGTAAAGTCGTCGCAGATATTGATAACAGTTTTTATGACTATTGGTCATCGCCTTTATCATTTGATATCGAGACCTTAGCGAAATTTGATGATGACGTTACACCTGATTTTTTAAAGGCCTTAGATAAGCTAGGTCTGGATGAAGAAAACAACGAAGGCAGCAGCTTGGCGGTTTATAAAGCTGCGATCAAAGACTCTACGATTGATAGTGACTTGATTAATAAGCGTGTGCCTTTCCGTTGGACCGACATGCAGTTCTTAAGTGATGATGTCGGCAAACTAAGCAAAACGGTTCCTGCCGATACCAACTTGGTTCATCAGTTGCGTAACTTGCTTGGTAGCCCAACCAAGAAATTGACGATTATTTCTTCTTATTTTGTACCGACCAAAGATGGCGTCGATACGTTGGTTAAACTGGCTGAAGCTGGTGTCGATATTAAGATACTAACCAACTCATTTGATGCGACCGATGTGACTGCCGTGCATTCTGGTTATAGCCAGTGGCGACCTCGCCTGCTTCGTTCGGGCGTCAAAATATATGAGCTTAAATCGACCGCTGCTGAAGAAAAACGTGACAACAAACTGTGGCGGGCCCGTAGTCAATCTTCAACCAGTTTGCACGCAAAAACGTTTGCAGTAGATGATTATCAAGTCTTTATCGGTTCATACAACGTTGACCCACGCTCTGCCAATATCAATACCGAAATGGGCGTAATCATTAATGATGATGAACTAGCAAGGCAGCTGCATGGCGCTTTGAGCGACGATCTATTAAATCAAGCGTATGAAGTCAAGCTACTAGAAAATGGCAACCTGCAATGGCACACCATGGAGAAAGGCGAAAAGGTAGTCTATGACTCAGAGCCACGAGTGGACATGGCTGACCATGTTTGGTTAACCATTATGTCTTGGTTGCCCATTGACTGGCTATTATAAGAAATATCAGTTAGTTAGGCTTTGGCGTCTTGTAAATCTGTTTGAGCTAACTTGTAAACCATCCATTACTCAAAAACCAACTTATTATTTCGGCAAATCGTCATTTATATATCGATTTGCCAGTTTTTATCATGGTCGATCATTAAAATAATGATTGTCTTAATGACCATTTTACTCCGTGGATATGTGATTTATTATGCCATCTCGTTCCCAACATGCCTTGATGTCTACTAAAGACAAAAATGTAGTGCTGTTCATTAGCTTCATCAGCGCTGTGATATTTTTTGATTTTTTGATTTACTTGTATATCTCAGATATTGTTTCAGCGGCGATTTTTCCTGCTAATGCTGACCCTAGAGTTGCTAAACTGCAAGGTATGGGGCTTTTTGTTATCGGTTATTTAGCACGTCCAATCGGAGGTGTTCTCATCGGTCGTTATGGTGATATAAAAGGTAGAAAGCCCGTTTTATTGCTAAGTATCATAGTCACCGCATGCAGTCTCTTAGCAATGGCATTTTTGCCAACTTATGCACAATGGGGGGCTGCTGCGCCTGCCTTATTTATATTGTTAAGAATCATACAGGGTATGGCGTTTGGTCTTTATGTACCGCTATCTTGGGTATTTGTAGCAGAGCATGTGCCCAGACAGTATCTGTCAGTTGCCTGTAGCTATGCGACTGCTAGCTTCTTTGTAGGTGTGCTGTTTTCAAATGCCTTTTTTATGTGGCTCTCTAGCTTTATGACGACGACTGAGCTAACTGATTATGGTTGGCGTTTACCATTTTTAGTAGCGGCGGCTCTTAGTTTCTTACCGCTCTTATTTTGGCGATTCATCGGAGAAACACCCTTTTTTCTGGCACTTACAAAATTAAATACCGGCAAAAACTCAGGCAAGCCGCTTACCATACTCTTTAAACACTGCAAACACTCTGTGTTTGTCGGCATGGTGCTGACGTTAGTGATTTCTAGCATTACCTCTGTGGTTGTTCTACTATTGCCAGACTTGATAGAGATAAACTTTACATTAGACAGCGATTTGTTTGGATTCTCCCATAGCTTGGGCATCGTATTTATGATTTTTGGCTGTATATTCTATGGGATAATTTCTAATCATGAGAATTTTGGTAAGGTTCTAGTAATTGGTTCGATACTCCTCATTGCTCAAATACTAGCCTTCTTTTATCATCTACAAGCAGGTGGCGATTACATTTTAATTATGTACGCGCTTTTGGGATTCTGTGCTGGTATTGTCGGTATGGTTCCTGCTATCTTGGTGCAATTGTTTCCAACCAACGTGCGTCTCACAGGTATCTCTTTTTGTTATAATGTGACCTACGGTATCGTTGGTGTACTGATACCTTTTGGTCTTGGTTATGCCACAACTTTAGTAAGCTTTTCACCAGCACTATACATTGCCTTTGTGGGCTCTATCGGTATTATTATGGGGCTTTATTTCTATAATTTGCCTGAATTCAAAAAGATTGATCATGTTATTTTATAAATAATTGGTCAATCACTGTTTCGCATGACGCTTGAAGCTCTGGAAACTCTTGCAAATAAGGTGCAATGGTATGTCTCATCCATTGCACCTTATCCATTTATTTAAGACACAAATATTAAGGCTTGATGACCATGGTTGATATGACCAACAAACGCCTCTCAGTTGCGCCAATGATCGATAGTATCAACCAATCACGTTAAAGCTTTACAGACAAACGCTTTCAGGTTTTTTGTTTTGGTTCATGGTACGAATATGGTACGAAACTTTGCCAAAACCTAGCTTCTCAAAAACCCACTATTCCGAGTGACAAGCTGCTTTGCTTCTCAAAACCTAGACACAAAAAACGCCCTGCCAAATTAATGACAGGGCACAGGGTAAACCTATTCGAATGCTACTTTGGATAACTTGACCAAGGTAGCTGATAATGAGGGCCATCCTTAAATGTTTTCCAATCTCCGCCCCATTCAATACTAACACCAACCTCTTTAGCTGCTTGCTTTATGGCGTCAGCTAATGGATGGTAATAATCCCAATCCCATGTAACTTGACCATCTTCATCAAGTGCGATTAAGTCCACGGCATGACCTGTTAGGTGGCGGCTATTCATGGTCTTACTAGCACCTTTAGCGACTAGCTCTTTTTGCCTTGCAAGTGTTCGCATACCTTCGCCAACCGTAAAGTCAACCGTTGTAATTTGAATAGCGCGATTGACCACTTTTTGCAAATCAGCGTGGATTGGTGCTAGTCGCTTTAGTGATGTGGCGCTTAACTTGTATTTACCATTGTCGCTAAGTGGTGGAATTTTAGTATCTGTAAGTGCTGTTACTGCGTTATCTATACTATCTAATGATTTCAGGACGGCTGCTAGTGAGTCTTTACCGAAGTCACCGTCAATTAGCTTGTCGTTGTAAAATCCAGCAGCAGCCAATGCTGTTTGCGCCTGTGTTATATGTGATTTACTCATTTTTATCCCCAAAAAAAACCGCAATTAAGCGGCTAAGTTATTTCGGCAACCATTTTTTAATCCTGCGCTTAACCCCGTCAAAGAACATCACGATAGTTTCAACGATGTTATCTATAAGTGTTGACGTTAAGATATTGAGCAGTGATTTAAAAAACTTTGGTGCGCTTTGTTTGATTTCCTCAATTAAAAACTGACCAGTTAGACCAATGCCGCCACCAATGGCAGCATGGACTGTGACAAACTCCATTTCTTTAGTTACAGCTAGATATTCAGATAGTGCGCTAGCGACGAGCATTGACAGCATTGTGAACAAGATTGCTATTCTAATGCCGTAACGCTCGACTGGATTCATAGCTAGCGATCCGATTAGGCAGCCGCATATAGCCGCCAATATTTGAAGTAAAGGCGACTGTAAAAGTAAATTTACAATTTCCACCTTTACCCCTCATTGGCTAATTCGTCTGCTATGACTCGCACTGTTTTCATTCTTTTAACTGATGCCATTAAGCACATAATGCCGTGTAAGAAGTAGATAGGCACCGCTGTAGATAATGGAGGGTAATCACTAGCAAAGATGCCTGACAGCGATATAAAGACCACTGACGACAATGCTAGCCCTATTGCTGACCGCCTATCTGAGCGTAAAGACTTCTTAACGAGCGCGAACCAACAGCCAGTGCCAAGAATGAACATGGCTATCCATACCCATATCGAGGACACGTAAGTAAAGCCGCGATATGGGTACTGCAAGATAATATCAGCCGCGCCAATAATGAAGATGATCGAGAATGACCACAGCATACCGACGTTTGCAACCTCAACTGGCCTTACGCTATTTGCTGTCGGGAATATCCAATCTATCAGCTTGCTAAACTTAAAAAAATAGCGACTTATCAAGCCGCATTGATTGTTAGGCATAACGCCCCCCTCAAAATTTAGATATAAAAAAACCCCGATTAAGGGGCTTTGTTTAAAAATATTAAGAACCTACTGCAACTTACTCAAAGCGTCTTTATAAGCTTTCCGTTTGGGTTGTAGTCTAACAACTTCTTTTAGCTGCGAAATAGCCTGTTGTTTATCATCGATCTCAATATAAATCATAGCTAACTCATATCTTGATTGGTAAGATTCAGGCCACCGGCTCTGAATATCCAAGTGCATCCTAATAGCATCATCTAGCAGCCCAATTCTTCTAAAGTATTGAGCAACACCAACATGATGTTCTGGAATGTCTGGACGCAAAGCCAAGGCCATCAACATATAATCTTTGCCTTTGCTAAAGTCTTTATGTCGATACAACAAACTACCCATAATATATTGAGCATGAGAGGCAGCAGCATATTTGGATAGGGCTATCTCAAGAAACGCTCTTGCATTATCATTATCTTTGCTTTGATATGCAGACCAACCAAAATAATAATTTTCTGCAAAACCCTCGTAGTTCAAAGCCCTACCTGCATCTTTCTGTTTATTTATCTTGCTGCCCGACATAAATAGCCACAACATAGGTAAAAACTGGCCGTTAGAAACCAGCGTCCTTAATACCGTATGTTCGTCATTAGGAAAAGTTGTTACTTCAACATTTTCGAAATCTTTTACTAAATCGGCGCAATATAAGTCAACTGGGTCGCGTTCTCCTGTGTATATATAAAATAAAGACTTGCTTCCTTCAATCTTGTTTCTTATATCATGAAACCTAACAGTGGTTTCTACCGGCATCATTTTAGCCGAACGACTGTGTGGTAACTTTAGTAAAATTTCTGGGCTAAATGCTAGAGCATTGCAATTCAACTCCGCGCCGTAAAATATTGCCGCCCAACCACCCATGCTAGAACCACAAGTGTAAACCTCCTTAATATCGTTCTTAGAAACTATGGATTTTATCGCGGAAATAGTGCCCTCATGACTATTGGCTAAGCCTGACACCCCATTCTGATACCAGTCGTTTTCTGCAACTCGTAAGAAAAGTATGTTGTGCGGTATCTTATCCCTCAGACCCCATAGATTAAATCTGCCAGCCTTTGTTCCTGTGGCACTAAGAATTATCAAAAGCTTGCTGGATGTTGGCTTTAGATGTAAATAATGCGTATCTGACAGTTGCATATTCATTGACTTACCTTTAAGTGGATATGTAGCGTAACGCCATATTAACTAATTTTTCATGGCGAAGCACTACATATCAAGGATTTTGAAAGCTCTACCTCCAAAACCCCTTAGCATACAAACTCATACCTGCCACTGACGATGAAGGACTGCCGCTTGTTGTAGCTGTATTATCCGATATCGTGATAGTGGCTTGTGTTATAGATGTTGATATAGCAGCCCCCACTCTAGATGTTGTCATGCTTGTCGCTGTAGCATTTACATAAATACTCGCCGTGTCGGAAAAAGATACAGGGAATGTCCAAGTGTACGGCTGTGTTGCACCTATCGTCACGTTACGCGCCCAACATTCCATAGAACCATCTAAGTACTTCACCCATGAGCCATTAGCGTTTGTACCACTACGTCCAATAGGTTTAAGTATTTGACCATCATTATCAACCGTACCGCTAAAGTTGATTTGATTGATTGGGTAGGCAGCACTAGGGGATAGTGTATTTACATTTCCTACGACGCCCCCGACTAAAGTCAGGGTAGCTCCGTTGCCTGATTCAGCCTGTAAGAATACAGCCTCGTCACCATCACTCCCTGACGGAATTTCTAGATTTAATCCAATTAATCGGCATTTGCTATCAGCCCATATCGCTTGATCGCTCGCTGTACTAATTCGTCTTGAGTCAGACGATGGCAAGCGCCCAATGATAGTTGCTCTAGTGTTATACATCCTAGCACTATGACGACCAGACCAACCCATCTGACTAAAATCCAAACGCTTAATCACTGCGTTCTCAGAATACAATCCATACTCCGATGATTTACTTGTCATGTTGATGTAATCCATTTCAACTGATAAGTCTAAAGTTACAGCGGCACCCGTACCAAGTGCTTTTGGCACTGGTGTACAAGGGATGTCCAATCCTCCAGGTGCAACATAGCCAGTTGCCCGAACTTCAATAATATCCGTACCTGATTTTATTTTTAACAAGTCGTTAGGACTAACAGCAGCCAATGTTGACGAAAAAGCTGTAATTGGTATGGAAGTTGCACCAACAGCGATTGCTGCTGTGGTAGTTGTCGTGTATGTCGAACCCTGCAAGTAAACCGTGCAGTTTTTAGCCTCATAACCCTTTGCATACAAGTCGCTAACCGTATTATTCCTAGAGTTACCTAAGTCAATATTGGTGCGTAATAACGTGCCGCCTTTTTGGTTCTGAATGCGCACAACACCGTCAGAGCCAGCGATATCAGCAACCCAATTACCAGTGCCAGACAGTATGTAAAATGATCTAGGACAACCATATAGACGACAAACACCCATATCTACACGCCCACGCACACCGCGCATACGTATTACTTCATCGCCACTATTACAATAAATTGTATGACCTTTAACGGTTAAATCCATATCGCCTTGACGCTGTAAAAATTTATCAGTGCCAGTGTACTTTTCAAACTTGCTCGTGCCTTCGCCTTTAAAAAGCACGGCATAGATTTCTGTACCAACATTGATGTTATAACCTGTTACATAGCCAATCCTGTTCCCTGTGTTAACGCGGCCTACTTGCTCACCTTGGGCGTAAGCGCCACCTATGTCGCCAACACCAACCCAGTATGGGTGCGTTAGACCGTCACATTCAAAATCGCTAATTGTGCAGTTGATGGTAGATGCAAGCTCAAAACCTTTAAAAAAACCATGGTCTGCTGCTTTCATGACCTTGCTTGTGGTTAACTGACATGACTCAGGATGCCAAGTCTTTTCAATCGGATAAGCGCCTTTATCTGGTATTTCTGCTCCACCAGGTGGCGTATATCTCCCGCCCCAGTGGAATAGGCACAACATAAGAGAAGCTACATTTGTCGCTGCATCGAATGGGTCAACTTCAAAAATCACGTTTCTTATACGCCCAATACCTATACACATTTGTGATGGGTCACTATCCTGAAATTCTAGATTATTGGCTGTATCATTAACCACCCTAGCGGCTCGAATAATCTCACTTTTAATCTTAATGTTATGCACTTCTACATGGTCAACTGGCAGAAGAAAACCAGAGCCGACGCACAATATAACACCGTACTGACCATTATTTGATGGCTTAGAGCCGTTGTAACTGTACTGACCAATAGTGAGCTTCGCTGTATATCTAGAACCACTCTCTTTTGAGTAGATACCTTGCGATGGTAATGCGTAGTGTGTCCACAAAGTTCCCGAAACTTCTAAGTTTCCAAAAACGGTAAACACTTGGCACACCTCAACAATAACACCCGCTAACGGTGCTACATTCAAAACCACTGTATTTCCCACAACCTGATACTCTGACTCTAAGTATATTTTGTGCTGATCGTCAGCTCCAGCGCCTGTAGAATCGTATGCGTGAACAACGATATCAGACGCATTGTCATACTTGAAATCAACTGAAAATGTTTTTTTAGACCCATCTGCACCCTGCCTGTTAAATGAGCGAATGTAATAGCTACCAGCTGCTAAAACCTTTTCACAACCTCTAATCTTTGCGTACTTCATTGCAGCATTGAACGCTTCAATATCGTTTGTGCCCGACAGCATACGTGGGCCGCAAGTATCAGCATTGACACCCGCCATATCACCTTTTTTAACAAGTTGCCATTTAAGATCACCTTTTGCACCAAACATTTCAGGTGTTGGTACTGCCTCATCAAGTAGCCAGTACGCACCGTCTGCTGTTTGAAACCATGCTTGATTTGGGTATTGAGAAACGGTGGATAGATCGCTTCTTGCATATTTAGCACCGCCCTTTCCGTTGTCTGAGTAAGACCGCGTAATCATGCTTGATATATTTAGAGGCGGTGTCTTAGTTCTTGCTGAATCCACAGAATCAAAAAAACCATCTTCAATTGACTCTACAAAGTCGATAGTGCTGTTGATCTTTTTCGTTATATCGTAAAGCAACTTATTAAACCATTGTCTTTCTGGCTTCTCAGATTGCAAAAAACCTTGATTAACATCTAAGTTATCAAGGTTTTTGTCGCCATCTTTGGCAAATTCTTCAAGTTTTTCTATACTCATATTTTACCCCTAGGCTGTTCTTATCCAGTAAGCGACGACGATTGATGGCTGTATGTTGTTGTGAGATTTACCACCACCGATGGATTTTTCTTTTGCGTTATTCCAATTTGCTAGAGGCATTTTCCCGACTATCTCGCCGTCTTCCTCCTCACCCGTAAATACAGGTGTATTTTTACCAAGGTCAACATCAGTCCAGTCTCCCCAAACAGCTACAAACTTGTTGTATTGGTCGCTAGGACTGTGCTTGTGCGATGGGGTTTCGTTGACGGTTAGCGTATGAGTATCTTCACCAAACTCATTGCCCATAATTCTGTAAGCATCTAAAGTGCTTGTTGATGCTGAATAACCAACAAGCGTCTTACCCTCAGCGAATCGCTGCCAAGTACCATAGCCTTTTGCTGCTGCTACCTCGCTAGCTGACTGGTAATCATTGACCGTAAAAAAACCCTCACCTACGGCAATCGGCTTTAGCAATGGCTCTATCTTTGCATCAAGCGCGTTCACTGCATCCACAAGTTGATTGGTTTTTGCAGTAACCATATTGAAAAGATAATTCATCCATTGTCGGTAAGGCTTTTGCTGCCTTGGAAAACCTGTTGTCAGCGTCAGTCCACTAATGGATTTATCGCCATTAACTGCAAACTCGCTTAATTTATTTATACTCATAACCATGAATCCTGTTCGTCAATAACTGCAATCATATCTTTGCGCTCTGTTGACCAAAAACCGCCGATGCTTGGGTCGTCGCTATCACCTAACGGCAACGTGTCTGGCTGGTCTTTAAACCCAAAGTCATCATAAGTGCCATTTAATACCGCCACCCCTACGCCCATTGGCCTTGGTATCATGATTCGTAATAGTTGTATCTCGTATCGTGTGAAATCACGCTCAGGCGCGATAATGATCGCCATTGGTTTTTCCACATACTTAAATTTGACACCATCACCCATAAACATTGAAGCAATCTCGATAATCTCAGGCGGCGTACAATTACTTTTGTTTTTAAGTATTTGAGCCTTGATGACGGTCTTATACATCGACTCGTCAATCAATTGGTCTTTGTAGCTCGGCTGCCCAAACTCCATCCAGTGACCACCGAATGACTTATCGTAAAGCTCACCCATTGGCAGTGATTCATCTTGGTCAACAAAGCCAAAATACCCTGCTATCGGTACAGCACTCGGCACAACGGCTGGAGCACCAACAATGCGACCAATGAGCGCGAGTTTCACACCCTCAGCCGTGTCCACATCAATATCTAGCAGCTCAAAAAAAGCGTCTTGTACGTTGATTAATGGGTTAAGGGTTTTCGCTATCCATAGCCTAAATAGCAATGACTGTCCGTATTGGTGTCCATGCCTCGATAAGCCTGTCTGCACTATGTCAAACGGCTCTAATTCGTTAGCCATCAAATCACCTCGACATTGTTAGTGCTGATTGATATGCGTTCGTTAAATTCAAGATAGATAGACTTCTCAGCCAGTGCCTCATTGCCTTTTGCCAGCTCAATGCGGTCGATTGCAAAGCCGCCAATCTCGTTAAGTGGCGTGTATAAGGCTGAATTGATGATGTCACCACCGACTGCAATCTCATCGTTCAGATAGTCAAGCACCGCCTCTTTGATAAGGCTTGCTGTGCTGAATGAATAACCGCTTAGTGGTGTGATATAAACCGCAACTTTGATTGTCACATCGATTGGTCGGCTAAATTTCATTACCTGCTCGTTGCCGACCTCATCAATGATGATGTATTCCTCTGTACCTGCGACCTCTGTACCGCCTGTCTTGCTCGCCCATATAGTTTGTGCAATCTGCGCCTCATCACCGCCTGATATAACAACGTGTATGCTATGGGGTGGCAATCCGCGACTGTCTGTGTATTGCGTGGCGTTCTCAAGCACTGAGACTTCAATAACTCCTGACAAGTCGGACAACTTCGCCCACAGCGCCTCGGTCATATTTCGATTGCCTTTTGATACGCTGCCTCGTCTGCGTTCGCGTAATTGCTGATCCGTTTCTCTTAACTTGCCAACCGTCATGGCTGCTGTATTGGTCACACTTGACCAACCGAATAATGGTGATTTAATAACGGTCAACGTGTCAGCACTAGCACTGATTGCACCCATAGCATCAGGCATGGCCTCAACTATCGCTGTTCCTGTCTCATCAATGCGAACGTCCTCAGTGGTATAAACCTCAACCGTACCGCTTGCATTACTAACGCTGCTACCTTTGGGTATCAATACGAGTGGCGTACCTGTGACGGTCAAATTAACGATGCTGTACGCGCCTTGACTGCGCTCAATGCCGTTAATCTTAACTAGCCGTGACAAACTGTTGCCAAATGCCAAATCAGGGTCAAACGACATCCATACCAACTCGGCCAATTCATCAAGGTCAGCAATCGCCTCAGCAAACAAGCTGATATGCTGTCCGTCCATCGTGTCGCTAGACAAATCGATGTCTTGACCAAAGATTGCCCTAGCATCACCTTGTATCTCAGCCAATCGTTCAATAAGCCGTGTGCGCTCAAATCCTGTATCAGTTAATTGCGTCATTTTCGATTAGCTCCAGAATGTTGAGTGATTGTGTGAGGTTGATATTTCCGTAAACTGTGCCAATGCTTGCAATAACCAATGCCTGACGCTCGCCCATATCGACGCTGACAGCATCAACGGTTGTCACGGTATCAATGCCTAGCAATGCCTTTTTAATCGTTTCAGTGAGTAGCTGCGTGTCCGTTCGTTGCCCTAGCACATCGCCCCACGGCACACCGTCACGGCTATCGAGAAACCACTCACCGCGCAATTGCATCAGCGTGGTTTTGCACTTTTGCAAACACTCATCAAGCCCCGTGATAATGTCAGCTTGACCATTGCCAAAGCTGTAATCGTTATTTATTAGCCGTCTTGTGGACATAGCACTTTCCTTTAGGCATAAAAAAAGCCACCGATTAAGGTGACTTGTTTTGATCTGTTTTTTTAATGTTTAAATATCTATATCGATCAATGCTTTTCTTATCTCAGCAATCATAGCTTTTAGGTTTTCAGTAGCTTCAATCTCGTCAGCACCATAAGCCTCAATTTCAGAATTAAACAAATGCGGCAAACCTAAATCGACACTAGCAGTAAAGCTCTGCCACTTTTGCTTCCCGTCATCCTCTATTTTGATATTCATAGCGTCGTACCGTCTGCAAACAATATCGTATGGTATCTAAATTCGTAGGTCATATCTTCAAGGTCGGCTGCCATGAATTTAACATCATTGCTAATGTATTGGTTATAAGGGAAGTCTAACCAGAACTCGCTCCAACCCTTGACTGGCATATCTAAAGCATCTTCGCTAAAGTCAAACTTGATAACCTCGTCATTGAACTTGTCGAAAAATACTAGCGTACCTTTAACCCCTGCTAATTCTTTGCCCGAGTCGTTTTCTAATCTAAATTTTAGGCTGATTAACTCTTGAATGTCTGAGTTGGTCATTTCTTTTTCTAGTATCTCAACCTTGACCGCTTCTTTGCTTTTCATTGGCTTTTCGGTAGCAGCTGATTTTACTTCTACTGGTTCAGTCGTTGGCTGCTCAGTGGTCGCTACTTCTTCATTACCGCAAGCTGTCAATAATACGGTCATTGCTAATGCTGTTATTAGTTTTTTCATCTTAATAATCTCTCACTGTGTATTTATCATCAAAACCAAATACAACGACATAAATATTATTTAAAAGAGCGCAGCGTTTAATGGCAAAGTTCATTGCTGCATAACCATAGGTTTCTTTGTAAAACCTGTCAGACATGGTTTTTTGATTCTGCTCTTTTTGTAATCTATTGAGATAATTAACGTTTTGTATTAAAAGTCGTTTGCCTATTTTATTTTTAATAAACCCCATGTCTGCACCTATGTATAGTTAGTGTATATTCCATATATCAACTATACCTTATTCAACAATTATCTACCAGTACCAGTGCTGCTACCGCCTGACTCTACGCCACCGTGAATGTGTAAATTAGTATCAAACGCTGACGTAATAAGGTTGGGCGCGTGTAGTGGCACACTGGAATAAACACCATCGGAACTTATAGAGAACGAAGCACCTCCAGCTTGCATATTGATAGATGATGGGTTTAGCTTTGCGTAAGTACCGCTATTCGTTTTAGCCTCTACGCTGCTATCATCTATCCTTACGTGGTTGCCGTTACCATGTAGCTCTGTGCCACCTGTCCATACTGGTTGCTTATTGGCTAGGCTGCGAACGCCCACGATAGCAAAAGCATCTGATAAATCGTGCTGCCTAAAATCGTTCGGCTCTGTCGGCTGTCCAGACTCAAACCAACCATCAATACAACGCTCAGCAAACATCAGCAAACACTCATCACCTGCCCTGATAGGGAATGTTAGCTCGTAACCACCGCCACTTGGGAAGATGACAGGAACGTCCACACAAGGCGGTAAATTGGTCGCACCTGATAAGCCTTCGCCTTCACTGAATACTCGCTGTACGGTCGGCTGTGCTGTCACTGTGCGTGTGTCTGCATCAAAGCTAATAATGATTGCAGGTAATGCCGTGTGAACGTCCATGAGCTTGCTTTCAATCTGCGCCTGACCATCTGCATAATTATCGCCTGACACCTCACGAGCTTTGTCATTGATTGCTGTCATACTCGTAAACCTTCTAATTCGCTTGACCATTCGCTTGAGTGCGTGTCACCGCTATGTCTAATCGACTCGATACGGACACCGCCTTGATATATCTCGCTATCAATCTTAGCGACACCGCCGATCAGGTAAGCAGGGTTAAGCAGTGTTGTCACTTTCACACCGTCTTGTGTCGGCTCTGGACTGCCTAGCATACCTGTTGATTGATTGATGAGCCATACCGCATTTGGTCGCACATTGTCGCCCTTTAGCAATAACATTTGACCGTCTTGAATTGACCATTGCGCCCCATCTTGCTTTGTCTGTTTAGTGAGTACGTCACTTGCACGACCTGACAGCACACGACCACGCGCATAAACCGTTTCTAAGTCGTCTTTGTGAGCATTAGGCACACCAAACATTGACGACTGACACGCTGCGACCACTTGATTGGCTGTGCAGCCTTTGGTTAATGTCTTGTTGACAAAGCCGCGCAGTATTTCTCTGTCACCATCACCACTCTCTATCGTGATAATGCGGTCCGTACCTTGTATCTTTGGGGTCGCTGTTCTGATTTGACCGCTAAAAATAAGGCGTTCTGCACCTTGATACCCTGCGAGCAATTGAATATCAGCCCATTCTTTTAATAGCTGGTTTTGATGTTCAGGGTTCAGATTGTATATTTCAATCTTTGCCGTGTTTGGGTTTTCATCGCTGCTCTTTTTAATATCAAAGCGCATCCGTAATTCGCTGATTTTAATGCCGCTACCATCTTTGCCAACGATTAGCTGACAGACGCGCCCAAATTGAGTAATGTTATCCATCTAATTCATCACTCCATATTAGGCCATAGTCTGCCAAGTTATCCGCTGTAGGGTCTGTATTTTGACCAGTGTAATCAACTAAGAATAACAAGCCACTGGTAAAGCGTTCATTCGATAGCAGGTCAACACCTAGCGTCAATGCCACGCCTTGCAATATTGGCTCATCATCAGCGGTGCTTACGTCCATTGTCCATAAGTCACCGCGTACATTCAACTGTATGCGGAATAGATAGTTTGTACCGCCAATCTCACAAGTAAATTCTTGAGACGGCTCATCAGACATAGGTAATTCAAAAAGACTCATTTAATTTTACCTCGCTGCTTGGTTGCCGCCGCCGCCTTTGCTTGCTCTTTACTTGATGATGATACATCGCGTGTCGAGGTGCGCTTACGGCCTTTTGTGGCTGTCTCTAACTTCTTTTTTGGCTTGGTGCCACGTTTGCTCGTTGGCTTGGTTTTCTTTTCGGTCTTTTTCTCAGCAGGTAAAGCCTGATACTCTGTCTGCTCAGTTGTGACAATAATAACTTCTTCAAGGTCTAAATCAAAGATGACCGCATGAGGGTTTTTTTCGTCCGTTGTCCAGCCAATGCCAGTCAGCAGCATGTTGTTGTACTCACCGCCATTGATAGTCTTAACGTTTAGAAATGTCTTACTATTTTGCAGCTCATACAGTTTTGTCCTCGCCTCATCTACACGGTCAATATCAGTAAACGCATCGTTATCTACCAGTGGCGTATTGCTCACGCCAAAGCTGACAGATAGAGATTGAGCTTTTACAAAAGCATGGTCTGTGACTGGTGATCCAAACTCAACAGGGTTTTGCGTCACCTCCATTTCTCGACGATGACGCTCGCTAACCCATACATCAGCAACCAAATCGCCTAGCTGTGGTATTTTAGCTTTTAGCATTACTGTTTAACCCCTGTATTGCTTCGACGCTGTGCGCCAGTGCTACCCTTTGCAATGCTCGTTGCCTCACCTGCGCTTGATACGTTAAACGTCTGATTAACGCTTGATGTATTACCACCGCCACCGATACCAAGTTTACCAGCCGCCCAACTTGCCGCCTTTCCACCCAATGCTACTGGATTATAAGCCGCCAATTCTTTGACCTTGCCAATCGCACCGCCAATCATAGAGATAACCGCTTGTATCTTGCCGATGATAAAATCAATCGCACCGCTAGCCATAGCCTTAACACTAGACCAAAGCCCCGACCAAATAGCCGATACTTGAGCTGCTACTGAGCTAAACACGCCTAAGAGTTTCTGCCACTCAGCCGCTATACCTGCCGCTATCTGTTGCCAGTTTTGGTAGATTAGCCATAGCAGACCGATGACCACAGCAATGACCGCGCCTATCAATAGAAATGGGGCAAACGCTACGAGCCAAGCTGCTGCTGTTGCTGCCGCGCTTGCAATGGCTGCTGCCTGTAGTATCAGGAATGATAAAACACCAGTCGCTTGCATCAGCAAGAAACCTGCAATAGCTGGTGCGTACATCAGCACTAATGCACCTGCTATGACTGCCGCAATACCGCCAATAACTTTCAGCGTGGTTATGATTGTTTCTGAGTTAGCTGATAGCCAATTCATAAACTCTTGAACTTTGCCATAGATAATCACAATCTGATCGTAAGTCGCCACCAACACATCAATCATGATGATAAAGGCCGAACCTATCTGTTGAGCAAAGGCTGTGATTTTATCGCCATTCTGATTAACCCAGTTGGCAATATTTCCTAGAACTTCTTTGAGTGCATCAAAAACCCCTGCGTTGGCAATGGCTCGTAGAAAGCCGCTATAAGCGTCCTTCATGTTTGATACAGTACCTTCCCAAGTCTTGGACATAGCGTCCATACCGCCAGTAAAACGCTCGTCCATAATACCTTGCAAGGCTGCTTGGATTTCTTTAGCGTTATTGCTTACCGTCTTGGTGTATTCTTTGCCGTCTTTGTTGTATGTGAATGTCGTTGTGTCTGTCTTTTTATCTTTACTGGATTTGATGCCGAACTCTTTTAGACGTTCATTTTCGCCAGTCATTGCATCAGCCAAGGCTTCAACCGCTTGGTCGATAGGCTTACCCATTGCTGACGCCATGTTACCAACACTGGTCATCAAACCATCTTCAATAGGGTCAATGCCGTATGACTTCATTTTGACAAAAGCGTCGGTAACTTGGTCTAGCTCATAAGGTGTTTTCTTGGCAAATTCCTCAATCCAGTCCAGCGACTTTTGCGCCTTTTCGGAATCACCTTCAATGGTTGTAAGCTGCGTCTTAAAGTTCTCAAACTGGATAGCTGCATCGAGCATACCATTACCCAAAAACCCAGCAGCAGCCACGCCAACACCAGTCAGCACAGCGCCAACCTTGCCGACTGTCTTGATAATGCCGCCTAGACGGTTATCAAATCTATCTGCACCGCTAGTATTGGCTCTAAAGCCTAATATAACGAGTAAGTCGTCAATTACTGTTGCCATAAATCACCTTTACGTTATTTGTTTTTGGCTTCGTATCGCCGTCTGTACTCGTCCATTTCATCAAGTGCTTCGTGCATATCTGCCAAGTCATTGAGCGTGTACGTACCGTCACACAGCTCGATATACTTAGCTAATGGAGGCTCACTGACGCAAACCCTCATTAGATACCAGTCAATATTGGCAGTCTCTATTTCTTTAATGCCGTCATCGCTTGGAGCTGTGGAAAACGTAAGCGGACGGCGGCTATAAAACCACCAAAAGTCTCACGTAAGAAATACCAAAGCACCTCATACATATCAAACAGCGTGTCAGCGTCAAACTGTGCGTTTTCATCAAACTGCTTGCCCTCTACCAAAATAAAAGGCTTGCACTGGTCAATGAGTAAATCCAAATCACCATCGTTCAGTTTTGGCAAGATACCTGCGATGCCTTTAAGACCTGCCAATACTTGCTGACCTTGCGTCTTAATGTCACCGCCTGATTGCTGACCTAATGCCTCAGCTAGTGGTTCAGCGACCATTGCGATCAGCATTGTTTGAATTTTACGAGCATCACGCGCAGGTACTTTTTTGAGTACGATGTTTTTACCACCGATACTTGTGTGTTTTAAGTCACTCATAATCTACCCTTAAACGACTGATTGTAGAATTGCTAGCTTAGGCACAATGATTGTCCACTCTCTATCCTGTGCGTTAGTACCACGCGCAAAGTTGGCAATCTTTGAAATATAGCCAGTCGTTGATAACACGCCTTGACCAGTAACCGCGTTAATGACCGATACCGATATGCCTGCAATCTCACCATTCACGAATTGCTGATGTAGCGACTCTAGGTAGTCATTTTCTGGTGCCATATTTAATAGTTTAATCATAACCTCGGCTGACTGATTAGCACTAACAGACGCTTGCATATTACCGTCTGCACCTACTGTGTCAGTGACTCTATCTTCGCGGTACTCAGCGGTGATAACGTCATCACCTTCGCCAAAGTTTTCAATTTCACGACCATTAATCATAATCATGTGATGCGTGAACGAGTACGTTCTCATTTGTCCTGCCATTGTTCTATCTCCTTACGCTTCTGGGATTAATGTAATATCTGTGTCGTGAATTGCGCCTGCGCCTTTAACCAAGATAGTAAATGGCGGTGCGATACGTTGCTCACGGATAACTTGTGGCTGGTCACGGATTGACTCGTTATAAACGTAGTAACCAGTTGGCAAGTAGTCATAGGTTTCAATCTCACCCAATGCTGCACCGTTCCAAGTACCAGGCGCGACCAACCCAGCTTTTACCGCTTCTTCCAAACCGTTCACGATGTCAGCTTTAATCATCATCATGCCGCGATCTGTCTGAGGTGTTAATCGACGCAGACGTTGACCATTGAATACGTTTGTCTCAATGACGTTACGCAGCCAATCAAAGCCCATCACGAAATCAAAGAACTTGCCGCCACCTGCATGACCATTAGCAAAGATAGGCAATGAATTATCAGGGTTGCCGTAGTCGCTGTAATAGTTGATACAAGCCGCTTTCAAGTTAGCTGCTTGCGTCTGGCTAATATCGGTACTCACCACGCTTACAAGTGATTTTAGGTGCAGTGTCTTAACCCCATCAGTCTTGTCATAGCGTTGGTCAAGTGCCATACCTGCTACCGCGCCAACCGTGTCATAATCTTCATGATAGGTGATGCAATAATGATACTGTCCAAGCTCTTTAAGTGCGTCACCAGTGGTTACCGCTTCGGTATCGTCAGTCATAACCGTCATAAACATACGATTGTGAGACTGCGCCCATTCTGCCAAGCCTTGAATGTTTGCCGCTGCAACTTCACCTGCAAAACAAAAGGCATAGAACCCTAGCGTCTTGGCTGATACTTCGCCAATGCTCGCTAGTGGATCAGTCAAAGCCGTTACCGTTGCAATCATCAAATCGCGTGGTTTTGGGTTCTGAGCAAAATACTTTTGTGCAATCGTGTACTCAGGTGCTTCTACGCCATAATCTAGCTTTACACCGTCGATTGACGTATAAATGCCTGTATCAGTAGCGCGTCCGTTTGTAGTGCTACCAACAATCAATAGTCGATTGAAAGCGTCACGGCTCAATAGCTTGGCTTGATACTCAATGCTGACATTGACCAACATATTAATTGGCAGTGTTAATGAACCAGCCATAGGTGTTCTCCATCGTTAAAAATAGGTAATAAAAAACCCGATGCCGGATATCCGATATCGGGTTAAATCGTTGATTTTGTTCCGTTACTCATATCTGAGGAACGCTATTTATGGCGAGTTCGCCGTATTTACTTTTTCGGATGCAATGGCAAAGGTGGAGCTTTTCTACCTTGCGTTGGTCGTCTTACGCCCATACAGTTGTATTTTTCTGCGTGTTCCGCTCTCATTCTTGCGTAATCCATAATCATATAGAGGGTAGCAAAACCTACGATAAAACCACCTGCAAAGAATAAAAAGAACACCGTGTCTATTGGAATGTCGAATGTATAACTCATGTCACCGCCTTGTCTAAAGGTCTCGAATTCGAGAGGTTATCTGTGTTTATTGAGCGTTAGCCATCTGTCAATATGGCTCATCGAACTCCTAGGGTTATGCGCTCTGTAATAATCCTCTAATTCGCGCGCATCTTGTACGCCGTTCCAGTATTCAGGATTTAGTTTTGTACCATTGCGATACCAGTCCTGATTGTCACCAGCTTTTACATGAGTGATAGACAAAAAGTCCTTATACTCACAGTCCATAGGGATGTTACTAGGGGTTATGTAGTAATCCACACCCTTATGATTGTTCTTATTATCCTTTCGGATAAACTCAAAATGAACACTATCTACTAGCTCACCCTTTGGGTTGTAAAGGTTTAGCTTGTGGTTTTTCTCATCAAATAAATAAACAGCCGTAACGCCTATAAACTCCTTGACGGGGTAAAAACAAAATAACTCACCTTCTACTGTAAACCGAACGACTTTAAAAAAGCTGGTTCGGTGCATCCTAAACGCCTCAGCTTTATCCAGTACGTTTTCAACTCTAACAGTAGTAGTGAAAAATGCGCGTAATTTAAAAAGCAATTTATCCATAACAAACTCCTTATTTAGTAAGTTTATTATAGCAAAAACAAGGCGTTATGGCTCGACAATCATACCAATCGGTACGGTTTCAATATTAGTTTCATCATGATATTCATCAGGCACAGTATCAGGCATTGCATAGCTCGTTAGATAAGACAGTTGCAGCCTTACTTGAAAGCGTTTTGTGCGCTCTAATTCCAATGCTGTGAGGTTACGAGGGTCTGAGCAGCTAAGATAGCCAACGTCTAAATCAAATAGCATATCTAGCGCGTATGGCGTTTGCATGGCTATCTTTAACTGGTTGGCATAGTGCGCTGCATTGTCACCCATAAAATCAATGGTCAGTGTGACAATAGACGATTGCCTTGCGTGTTTATAGCCACCTGCCCAGCCTTGCCCCACCATGTCCGTTTGTTGGACAATGGCGTAATTGCTGCCAGTAGTCGGCTGTGATGTATCAGCAGGTCTAACGCTATTCTCAGGCATACCTAAGAGCCGCTGTATTAACACTCTAAGCTCTATTTGCGTGTTGTTATCCATCTGTCACCACCTGTACTGCGAGTGCTTGCCAATAGCCATATTGTGACCAGTCTTTAACGTGGACAATCCGATGCTCATCACCATGCCATGTGATTTTATCGCCTAGCTTTGGTACGCGCTCATCACTCGTTGATAGATACTCGCCTGACCATATTTTGATAACTTGCCGCGACTTGTCACCATCAACTAGGTATTGCGTGTCTTTAGGTGCAGCAGGTTGGATCACACCGCGCCCATCTTCCTCGGTTAAGGTTTCAACCCAAACGCCGCCACGCTCATAATGACCACCTGCAATGAACACCGTGAAGTCAGTGACAAAATCAGGGTCATGTAATAACTCGCTCATGTCATTCATCGTGTTATCTCGTATGTAATGGCGTTACGCATCTGACCGCTATCAATCAATGGCTTACTCGAACCTTTAGCTTCAATCGTGGACGCTGCCAGTGGCTTAAAATTGGCACTAAGCATATATTTCTGTATGTCTGCCTTCCCTGCCTCACCGACCAGTGATAGCGCATTGTGTAGGCTTGTACGTCTAAATAGCAATCGTGCTGCCTGTTTACGCATTATCTTTTTGTACTTGTCCACGTTGTCAGCAATAGGCGGCCCGATAAAAGGACGTGCAGGTATATTGCGAGTAGGGCTACCGTACTCGTGAACCATGCCTAATTCGTGCATACTCAAGTCAGTACCGCTATGACGACCACCGCTAGGCAATCCCACCTCAACCTTGTTTAAGCCCATCGAGCGCACGTTATCAATAATCCGATTCAATGCACCTGCATCTCTACGTCTGATAATTGCGGTCATACGACAAATGCCCCGCTGTAGTTTGGTAGCAAGTCAATCAGCATGAGTAATTGCTGACCGTAGTTGGTCAAGTTGTACCATTCTCTATCTTGTGTTGATGATGAATAGGTAAATTGCACATCACCGACCTTCTTAGACGTTTTAGATTGTATTGCGCTACCTGTGCCACCTGTCATGTTGTCAATGGTCAGTAGGTGCGCTGTGAGCAATCCTATTGCGTCATTACGCATATCATCAAAGTAGCCAATCTTATCAATAAGTAAATTTGCAAACTTTAGCTTTGCCGTCACTTGCTCGGTAGTGGCTGACTGGCTAAAGTTTGGGTAAATCAGTAAAAATTCTTCGGTTGTCATAGCCAGTCCTTTATTTTTGGTAATAAAAAACCCCACGATTAGGTGAGGTTTTGTTTGTTAGTGTATATTTCTTGGTGGCTCAATCTTCGTAAAGACCCGAATACTCGTTTGCTATGTCATCTTGAATAGCACATCGAATAGAACACTCACCAATTGGCATATCAGGCGTTCGCCAAATAGGTAATCTAATTGGTTTTCCTCCTGCGCCATACTGCTTACTGTGTTTCTCAATCTCGGCAGCGCTTGCCAGTGGATTAACAATCATTATTGTGTGCATTTTAGGAAAATCAAAACTTATCTCTTGGCTCATAATATTACTCGCTTTGTAATCGCTATTAGTTAGTTGTCGGAAACAAGTTAGCGTCACTTGCTTTCGGTAGCGAACCTATCCGACCCATTCATTATATCATTAAATCTATCGGCACATACGCCACCTTTTGATAGCGCATGTAGCTATAAATCTAACTTTTTACTGCTTACTTTCAATACCTTGCGCAATAACTAGCAACTCAGGCTTGTTGTCATCGCTGTCAAACTCACCGCCATTAGCCTTGATGTATGCCTCAAGCTCTTTGACCGTCATGTCACTGACAGCCTTAGTTTTGGACTTGTTGTCCTCTTTTGGCATATCAACCTTAATCACGCCTTTATCAATCATAATCTTCGTCAATGGACGCTTTTGTAAGATTGCTAATTGGTCGGCTGTAACCTTGACTGGCTGACTAGGTGCAAGGCGAATCGCTTTGCCCTGCACATCGAGAGTAAGAGCCGTTTGCGTACCTTGATACGTGATAAACATGCTTTACCCCTTATAGTCCGTCTAAGTAGATGACCGCTTTGGCTGATTTAATCCAAAGACCTGCGTACAAGTAATGACCTGGCACATAAATATCCAAATCTTTAGCTTGCGGTGCGACAAACTCCAAATCTTGCGGCAAGATAAGCTCAAGTGCTGATGGATCACGATTGTAGATAACAGCGCGTGGCGTAGAACCTTCACCTGCGGTATTAAGCTCAGGCAATGACTCGATAGTGACATCAACACCGTTTACCGTTAGCAAGTTGTTAGCGCGAATGTAAGACAAAATACTCGTCTCTGAATTTTCATTCACAGTGCGAGTGCTTAGTAAACGGAACTTAGCAGATGGCAGCAAGATAGTGTTAGGCAGACCGCTTGTATCGCCTGTCATTTCACTTTCATCAAATGCCACACCGATAGCGTTAGCTAAGTCAGTGATGATGCTCTGTGCGCTTGCAGTATCCCAATCAGCAGTAGCGGCAACCACTTCGGGGATGTCATGGTTAAGCAAGCCCTGTAAACCCTTCTCAGGTTCACCGACCATTGCCACCTTATACATGTGGCGCTCATAGCCTAAACGCGCAGCAGCAGCCTTATCGCTTGATAGCGGAATGTTGCCACGGCTAGCAGCTTGCATTTCAGCAATCGAGTATTGATAAGCGATTGAACCCATAACCACTTTAAGCGACTGGTCGCCATACATGACCTCAGCTAGTGGAATATCACCACCAGTACCGCTATGAGTGCGGCCCATACCGACAGCATCAGTAAAGCCTTTCACGATAGCAGTACCGACTACCGCAGTCGTTGAAGTGTCAACTGGTACTAAGCGAGTGTAACGCTGTGCAGCAGTCACGCGAGTATCAATTAACGATTGAGTCTCAGCGCGAGCAATAGCGTTTGCTAAGTTCGTTTGGTTAAACGCATCACCGACAGCGGCTTTAATGCCTTCTAGCTGATGACTGCGCTGGTCTGCGCCTACTACCGTCAAAGCATCTAGTAACTCTTTTGTATATTTCATAATATCCCCTTATCCTAAATGCACTACGGCTAGTTGGTCTGAGTTTGTTGGTACGTCCCAATAAGCGCCTACCAATTCCGTGTTACCTTCGGCTGTTTGACCTAGTGTGCCGTCCGCTACGTTGACATAAACTTTTGCAGCAGGGCCGCGAGCTGTGATGGTCTCGTTAGGCTTAACCCATACACGACCTTGCGTCATTACTGGCAATGTATCGTGCTGAATGTATGCCTCAGCTTTACCGTCAGCAGTGCGACCTGATTTACCGATGTGCTGGAATACAACCACACCAAAGCCAGTTGCATTAGCAGCCGCTTTACCGCAAGTCTCACCAGTAGCGAGTACAGATACCGTTTCGCCATCAATCACAGTGACGTTTTCAGTCAATGGCAATGAGCGTACATCTTCAGGCGTAGATTTAAGGCGTAAACCTGCAATCGCCATACGTGTTTCATGTTGCATATTAATACCCTCTATTTAGAATCATTTTTCCAAGCGTTAGACTTGGCACTTGCTGCCATAGCCTTAGCATCGGCAATTAGGTTTTGATTGTTTAGGCCATTCAATGCTTTAGCGGCTGCGCTATCGCCTGTATAAAGACCTGTCATTCTGCCAGCATTTCTGATTTGTTGATTTTCAGCGGCGCTTAGATTGTTAGGCTTAATAGCCTTTAGCACCTTGAACGCTGTAGATAGCTGCTCAGGCTTGGCATCACCGATTGAGATACCTGACAAGATAGCGACCACGGCTGCATCACCTGCATGAGCTGTTACCGTTTCACCGATGATTTCATCAAGTGACTTGCCGCTTGGCTCTAGATCAGGTTTAAGCTCTTTAGCATCTGCGATTGTCTCAGCACGTTCAGCCGCTAGCTTTTCAACGTCCTCAGCTTTGATGCTGTTTTGCTCAAGCTCATTAGCTTTAGTTTCAGCATCAGTCTTTTGCTGCACGATTGCGTCAAATGCCGCTTGAATCGCCACAACGTCAGTCGCTTTAAAAGTCTGCTCACCGATTTTAACCTCGGTATCAGCCAGCTTTTTAGCCTCTGTCAGCTCGTTAGTTTGTGCGTCAATGGCTTGCTGCATCGGCTCTAAATTACTGCCCTCAACAACAAACGTTTGACCGTTTGCCAGTTTAATTTCCATCATTCTCTCCGTCATTTCATCACCGATACGAACGCTACTACCACCGCGCCCACGTTTTACTAAAGCCACATGATCGCCAACCATCGAGGTTACGACCACATCATATTCTTGTCCGTCATCTGTCTTGCCTGATTGCAGCTCAGCCGCCAATTCATAGCCTAGTGACAGCTCTACTTTCTTGCCGTCTTGAATGGTCTTAATAGCCGCCTTATCCTTTACGAGTAAGTCGCCTATCAATTTATTACCATCACGGCGGATATTTTTTGCATCACCAATAGCAAACTTGCGCCAGTTCTCAGGCGTCACTTGATTGCCGTCTGGATGGTTATCAACAAAGTCGGTTATGTTGTCCATAACAGCAGGGCTGAACAGCGTGTCAGCAGGTGTGAACATACGAATCATCTTACCGTCACCGACCGGCAGTCCTAGCTCTGTAGGGTGATATTCACGCACCTGTGGAGCTACTGCGAGCACAGCATCACGACATAGCAACCCTTTAGGTGTCATCGTTCGGCTAGATGGCGCAAAGTCACCGACCTTTACGTTAAGTTTGAATTTCATAATTACTCAATCCATACGGTTATTGTTTTCTGTCCATCGTCGCTATCCTCTGAACCTGGCGGTACTGGATTTCGTACTGTCATAATCATCACCCACAAAAAAACCGCCCATTTAGGCGGCTGTTAATTTAGTAAATCTTTATTTTTCGACTTCTAGCGTTATATTAATAGGCTGATTATCTGGTCTATCGTAAAAACCATGCTCACATAGCACCTCAATAACCGCTCCACTAATCAAGTCTCTTGACTTCTCGTTATTTTTGGCATTATCACCTAGCCGCTCATTAACCCTGGTTTCAATATCAGCCCTTATTTTGCTTATATCTGTCATAATTAACCCCTTATTTTATAGAGTTATTATAGCATGTCAGACTTATTGTCATTAGCTGTTTCAGCCTCGCTCACCTTGGCTTTATTGTCCATGTATCGCAAGAATTTATCAGCAAGTAGTAATAGCAACAGTCTCATATAATCACCCCAACAAATCATCTAATGCAGGAATAGGCGTACATCGACAGCGTATTGCTTGACCAGGGTGCCCATCAGGCGGTGGGCTATTCCACGCTATCAAATCACCGTCATAACCCTTGTGTCTGCGTCTGACACGCTCGTCATTGCTCGTTGACCAGTAGTAATGCGTTATCCCTAGCGATTGCTGTCTAAGCTCGTTAAAACGCCCATTTAGCTTACCCATCTGGTCACGCGCTATCAGTCTGGCCCTAGCATCAGTCGATTGCCCTAATGCTTTGATTTCGCCCTCGATGAACGCGCTACTCTTACCATCTTGCAGACCTGTTAGGATTATCGTTTCAAGTCGCTGTTGATACTGGCTCGGTATTGACTCAATAAGCTGTACGTTGGCTGTGATTGCCGTATTGACCGCCTCGGTTAATGTGCCAGTTTTCATCACGCCTGTTATGTCGATACCTGACATTGATTTAATCTGATCGGCAAGTTGTTTGTCCGTGGCCTTGGCTTGCTTATTGGTCACTTTCTTAGCAATACCCTGTGAGACTTTGCTAACCTTGCTTGCGACATCATTAAACTTTTGCGTTAATCGATTGAGCCAAGCAGGTGCGTCACCAATAGCTGCATCGCCAACAAATAACCCTGTGGTCTGCATATACTTGGCAATCTCTAACCCCTCGGTTTTGCACAGCTTACTTACTGCCAATAATTCTTTAGTGTATGCAATCTCAGCGGCTCGGCTAAACACGACTGGCTTAGCTTGAGCCTTGCGACCTTTCTTAGTTGCCCTACCCTGTTTAAGTAAGGGCGCTATCGTCTGTAGTGTCATCTAGTGCCCCTGCCATGCTATCGAGTAGTGCAATGTGAGCTTCATCAATCACTGTATAAGTGCCGTCATCAACGAGCTGTCTTGCAATCATTGCCTCTGTCACGATACCTAGTGTTAGATAATTGCTGTCACGTTCACTGTTTGATTTCTCAATGGTTGCCTTGACTGCATCGTCCATTTGCCACAGCGGATTAAATACAAGCCCTAAATCATCAACAGCAAAGCCTAGCGACTTCGCCATAATTGATAGTAGTATCTCAAGCGGCTGCCTGATTTCGTTTTCCTGAATCGAGCTGATAAAGTCATAGTAACTCCGCATCTCAAAATCACCACTGCTATTTAGTCCACCAACTGACTGACCAAACAACAACGAATAAGGCATGTTAGCCGCCCCAGCCGTGACAACTTGAAACTGTTGCATGAGCTGCGGCAATCCACCGAACGAATAAGCCTTGCTTTGGTAATCCTCGTCTTTATCCATAACGAGCATACCGTTGTTGCCCTTCATGGTGGCTAGGCTTGTAAATCTTTGCACCATTTGACTAACAGCAGCAGCAGGGCTTGTACTTAACGCTTTCATGAGTCCGGGCACTTTGAATATATCAACCTTTGCCTCATAGACTAGGCTTGCAGCATTTGCGTTCACTGACGCATGTTGCTTGATAGACTCGTATATCTTTTGCAGTGTCGGCTTTGGCAACCCGTCCTTATCTTTAATTAAGCCTGACGCATCAATACGCACTAAGCGGCTATGATGAATGTATTTGCCTTCCCAATCCTTGCCAATTTGATAATACTCAGGCTGATTCCATTTACCTTGTGCTTTGTCAGCAGATATGAAAGTAGTGTCACGCTTTGGCTTGCACTCATCGCGCTTTAGCAGACTAAAAAACGATAGGTCAACATTGTCATAATCTAATGGCTCGGTTAAATCTGTATCGCCATACTCACCGATTAAGATATAACACCAACCATGTAAACGACCATATGCCACCGACTCAATCAGCAGATCATCAAATCCGATACGTTTAGATAAGTTTTTAATGGCTTTGTCTTGATCTGAATCAACACCAGCCAAGTAATACCCAGCTCGAAAACAATCATACGCAGGTTTATCAATGATGCGCTGTGCCACCCAATCACCGTCATAGACGTTTTCAAGTGCTCTTACGTCCATGCGGCTAGTTGGCATAAATTCAGCCATAGTCGCTTTATCACGCGCTGTACCAAGCCCTGCTACGAAGTTGACGAAGGCGTTATCACCGATAGCAACTTGTAAGGCTTTTTTAAATAAACTGTCTTTACTCATTGCTATTCCTATAAATCAAACATGGTGACGGCTGGCTGCTTGGTTAAATGTGGCGATAAGGCCATGATTGCAGCGTCAGCCACGTTAGGTGAGTCGATACCGCGCTTTTTGAGGTCAGACTTACTTTCAACCTTAACCTTTCCTGCGCTGTCTCTATCCTGCCTTGGTGTCGATAATTCGTTCTTTAGCTGCTCGATATAGTCATCACCAATCTCGCTAGATATACTTATCAGGTCGCTAGGGTCGTAAACCGTACTGTTATCAATCGCATCTTTAACGTTCTTTAACCGCCTTGCTACATCCCACCATGCTTGCGCCTTTAAGTTGGCAAACATATCTTTGTTGAGCTTATCGATTGTGTATTCTTGATCAGGATTCGCCACCCCTGCACCTGCAACAAACTTAGCGTATTCAATATCAGGCACGTTCAAGTTATCAGGATGTTTGTTTAATTCCTCAAACTTAGCCCCTGCACTTGCGCCCACACCGATTGAGTCATAGATGATTTTGGCATTGGTATCTTTAGCAGTACCATAAGCACGAGTACAACTCTTAAGTAGCTCATCCTCTCCACCTTTCCATTCATCAATAGATAACAATACCGAGCCATGTGCGCCCACTGTGGCGTTCTTATCCTCACCTGCATCCGCTACGTCATAACCTAGCGTCTTAGCACCTGACGGCTCAAATCCTAGCTTGATATGCGCATCAATAGCCGCACTGACCCATGAGCGTTTGATAATTGCTAACTGATCATCAGACTTAACAGCACCTAAGTAAACGTGCTCAAAATCCTCATAGTCGCTTACGCGCTTGGCTTCAATAACTTTTAATATCGTGTCAGATAAGAACGGATTTTCATCAAAATTGATATGCCGAACGATGGTATCTGGTGGCGTATTAACGACAAAGTTTTGATAAACAAAGTCGCTAACCAAATCAGGGTTAAACAATATCCAAAACTGCGAGTAGTCTTTACGCACTGTTGGCTCAAGTATTTCCCACTGCTTAGCGGTTAATGAGTGCGCTTCTTCTATCCAACAAACATCAATACCTTCTAGTGAACGTATTTCTTCAATGTTCCGCCATAAGCCATAAAACATAAATTCAGTGCCAGTCACTTTGTTTACAATCTTGTTGACCTGTATATCAAAGTTATCTTGTAGACCGAATCTATTAATCTGTGTTTTCAGCAGTGTATAAACCGATTGCTCAATCTTGTTCTGAATCTGCCTCGCGCATAGAAAGCGTAGGTTGTAATTATTAGCTAAGAATATCGCAAACCCTGCCGCATCCCATGACTTAGATGATGCCCTGCCGCCTTTAAGTATTCTATTGCGAGCAGGTGCTTTCCAAAAATCCTCTAGTGCTGGGTTAAGTGTCGCTGTCTCCTTCATCATCGCCCCTGCCGTAGAAGTGGCCTAAGCCTGATTTAATCTCTTTGCCGCCTGTGGTATGGTCAATATTCTGACTATCACGCCACATCTTAGGCTGTCTATTCTTTAGCCAAAAGATAGCGGCTGTCGTATCAGGCTGCACATGCTTGATGGTTGGCACAATCAGCGGCTCACCATTGTTATTGAATATCTTATCCTCATCATGCTCATAGCCAATTGCACGCTTATACAATCGACTAGCGACATTTGCATCTGCTGAAATCTTGCCCCTTTTTATGGACTCAAGAAATTCAGGATGCTTTAACTTCCAGTTGTTGATCGTTGTCTCTGAAACTTCAAAGAAATCAGCCATATCTTTATCGGTTGAGCCAAGCAAACAAAGTTTGTAAGCCTGCTTGTTGTACTCTTCTTTGTACTCTGTTTTTCGCCCTGCATTGCTCTTATCGCCCTCAGGCATATCATTACTCATACGCCCTCCAGCGTTAATATAAAAAAAGCCCATCAAATCAATGTGGGCAAAGTGGTTATAAACCAAAGTCAGACCAAAAACCCTTCTTTAATCTAGACTTAGCTAAATCCAATCTGTCTTCTCTGATAGTGGAGGTCATTGACAAGAAGTCCATATGCCTATCAACACTATCAATATAATGCGAGTTATTTAATTTTTGGTTTATCGCGTAAAAGGTTATAACCACTGCATAAATAATTAACCAGCTCATCGCTCACCTCGTCATTTAGCCTTATCCATTCTATCAACGGTAGCCTTTGCTTTATCAGCATCTTTACCACCGCGCTTAGAACGCTTAGTCATAAACTCGTACCAGTAGTCAGCACCTTGCTCAGCATTGCGCCTGTTGCACTCTTGCCAACGCTCAAACACTTCATCATTAGATAAGTTGCACATCAGCCGTCACCATTGGGTAGCTTTCCATCCCACCCTTCGCGCTTATTTTTTCTTTTGCTGTACGGAATGAATGGCAGCATAGCAATCCCTCGCTAAATTATAGGCGTAAAAAAAGCCCCACTCGTTAGAGTAGGACTTGGTATAGGATAGCCACCACGTATAAGGTTAAACCATAAAGAGGCGGTGGGCGTATTAAATAGTTTGCTTCTTTCGCTGCGATAGCATAAGCATATCACTACTATATCAGGTTGTTTTAAAATGTCAAGTTATACCGCATCTTAACTCTCTAGCAAGAAAGCCTATGGCGTAATGTAGCAAGGGATTAACGTGATAGTTGGTCGCTTTCCTTTTGCCACATGGATATTCAAACTGACTCCAATAATCATCAGCTATCTTCTTTACTGACCAGTTATAGATAAAGTGATAAGTGATGATGTTGTGTAAATGCACAGAATGGTTCACAAGCTCATTCATTGCTCTATCGACTGCTAGTGCATCTTCATCGCTAATATAACTCACTACGCGACGACTAGACGGCTTTACGCTATCCTTGCACAGCTTAGGTGCTGACTTGATGAGCATTAGACTTGGACTCTTACACCCTAAGTCGCTGTTATCATCATTTACCCATGCACCATAGGCAAACATCAAATCCGTTATAGATAAATCACTCATTTGCCCTGCTCCGTAGTCTTGTTGTTGATGTCGCCTCTAATCCACTGATAGTCATCAGGCTGTGGTAACGCTAAACCCTGTGCGCTGTAAAAGTGGTATATCTCATGCAAGTATTCACCCATTTGTTTTGTGCTCGCTTTGGTAGTGCTGAATAACCTAGCCACGCCCTGCGCTAGTCGCTCATATTCTTGCGCACTCAGGTGCTTTTTAGCCTCGTTTAGCACAATCACCGTCTCAGCCGTTTCTAAGTCGTCACGCTGATAAATCTTAACGAGGTGTGCGCGCTTCAATATCGTGTGCTGCTGCTCTTTGGTGTTGCCGTCCTTACCGCCAATGATTGTTACCCACTTCCAGTAAAGAGAGTTCTGAGCGACTGAACGCGCGCGCTCTTTACTCATCACCTCAACTGTTACTATCGTTTCGACTTCTTGATTTTCTTTGTGCGCCTGGAACATCGACATGACGTAAGTGCACAGGTTAGTGAACACGTCCATGCTGATAACTCTAAAAACTTTCCGGATAGTTTTGAATGGCTGCATCCTGTAACCTCTTTAATGTCTCGTTTGTGCTTTCTAGCTTTTCGATAAACCAATCCAACTGCTGCTGTCTTGTCTGCTGTGATAGGTTCTGATCCAGTCCTTGATGACAATTTACGCATAAAGGGATTGTGTACTTATCATCAGCCTTGATACCTCGACCCTTGCCATGACACATGAAGTTACTGTGTGCGGCCTGACTTGGTGCATCAGCTCCGCAAGCACAGCAAATCATCTCCCTGATAGCATCAAGCCGCTTTGGGTTTCTATTGCTCAAAGATTACTACCTGCATTTTCTAAGGTTACCTTTTCGCCTCTTAACGACTCCCTTGACTCAATATCTTGAATTAAGTGGTCGATTTCGGTTGCAACCCACATCCAATCTCTACTTAGGATTAAATCCATTACGCTACTAATTCGGTAATAGCGATGCTTTGAAATAGTCTTGATATTCTTGGAGATTTTGAGTCGCTGAAACAGACCTATGCGCCCTTCGTGAACTCTTGCATAATCGGCATACCACATCGCCTTTTTTAAATCCTCAAGCAAATCGCCCTTGCTGCCAGCCCGATACAGATACTTGAAACAGTTACCACCGCAAAAACTCATATGCTTAGTCACTTCGATGCACTCAATTCCGCTTGCATCTTTGTAGTGTGGCGGGTGGTTTACCATGTCAACATCGTCATCGTCATCGTCACCAACCAAGCATAAGCAGTCACTTATTGGCTTATCACACCCTGAGCAAACCCAATCTTTGTCACTCTCCGAATCGCTGCCTTTACGCAAAAACTCATAGTCACGTAGAAACTCGTACTGAGTACAACTGTCAGTACAATCATCCTCTGCTGAATAACTCGTAATGATTGGCACTTTATTGCCATGCTTAAGACCAATTACTTCACACTCAATCGGATTTTTCTTGGTTATCCAAAAGTCGCCAATCTCAATCGCTTTATCACTCATCGCCCTTGCTCCTAAAATCCTGCATGAATACAAACTTTCTCACCGTCCTGACCGCTTTTTCTGCACCAGCTTTCAAGTAGCTCACAAGCTCGTCGCTTATCCAATCAATCACGACTTCATCGCCTGTCGCTTGCTCAATCCATGTCTGTCCGACTTCAATCATTTCGCCCGCCTTTATTTGTCGTTTTAAGCCTCGCAAATCACTTGTAGTACCTTTGCATCTAAAAGCGATTTACTCAGCGTGTACCCTTGTTATTTTTGCAATGCTTGCGGTTTTCGCGGTGCATACATCATCTGTGCGTTAATACCACCGTTACCTTGCGGTCTTTGTCTTGGCTCGTACCGTCCACGGCTGCCAATCGGTGTCATTTCTAAGTCAACAAGCGTCGCATGTAAGTTATCCTCACATCGTCTGCAATCAAACGCTGCTTCGTGCATTGCACTGGTCGCCTTAGCTCTTTGCTTATCGCTAGCGTCCATACCCAGCAATCGGCAACGTTCAGACTTCCTTGTGTAATCGTTTTCAGCTTTAATCGCTGCGTCCGTGTCTTTTTTAAGCTGCTTTAGTAATTCGATGTTCATTGGTTAATCCCCATATAATCCAATATCTCGTCAAACGCTGCCTGATAACCACTTCGTATCACCGCTAGATAGCCCTCGTCCGAGAGCATTTGTAAGCGTTCCTTTTGCTCGTCTGAGGCAATGCCACCACTTTCATCTTTAAGCTCAATACGCAAGCCGTGGTAGCCATTACGAGCTATGTCCACGATTAAGTCTGGGTAACCTTTTCGCACTCCACCATGTTTAAGACCTGCTGCTGTTCTTTTTGGCCGCTTACCGCCATTTGGCACATGGACGATGTAATCTGATAGCGTTCTGCCCTTGTACGGTATTTGCTTTGCGTCACGGACAATCTTGTTTTGGATTTGCTGCTCTGATAGCTCATTCATTACTTACCGCCTCCCTCGTAGTTGTCCAGCGCATCAATGAGCAAATCGACTGGACCGCTAATTCGCTCTGCGTAGTACATTTCCCCGCAGTCGTTGCTATCGTCATAATCCTTTGACGCTTGACGCAAATCCCTAGCTGCGATAATCAAGTCATTCAACTCTGCGGAATCACCTTTATTTAATTTATCGACCGCTAGCTTTAGGTTTTTTACCTCTGTGTTGTTTTTCTTGATATCCGACTGAGCTTGACGCATGGCAACTTTCAACCAATGGACGCTATCCTTTAAATTTGTTTTGAAAATATCCATCATCAATCCTTAATAATCTGGTTAAAACTCTTGCGACTCATCGTTTCTTTTGAGCCGTCCGTGTAGGTGATCGTCACGGTCTGCGATGTTTTCCATTCCGTGTGCTGCACCGTCTTTTTGTTGATTATGTTTTTCATGCTGTCACTCTTCACCTTTCTCAGGCTGAAACTTAGTATCAAAGTGGCCTATGGTTGTCTGATACTTCCCGCTTGGCGCAGTGCTTTTGGGCTGATAGATGACCACCCCTTTACGCAAGCACACCTCGCAAACAACAAAAGATTGCGCCTCTTGTTTTAGATACGCAGATTTTCTGTCCACCCACTTCGTACCCTTTGACACTCTTGCCAAAAAATCGTCAAGATTGATAAATTCTGATAGAAGCTGCTCTTTACTCATGTATTTCTGATGACCATTGCGAAAGCAAACTAGGATTCGTCTTTCTTCATCAGTGTTGAAGTTAACCAGACACCTAACCTGAACGTTTTTATTCTTTCTAATCCAAAATCCTTTTAAGTCTTTTAGTTCTTTCATGCGCTCAATCTCCGTAATTCTGCTAATTGAATATTCATGCGCGAACCACCGCATAGCTGTTAACCAAATCCACTTTCAAATCTTTGTCACCAGCTCTCAGTTCATCGACGAAATCATTACCAAACTCGAATATCACTTTTGACAAATCACCTTTACCGCCTTTGTCTCTAAAAACCATGCTTTGCAATCCGCGCTTGTGGCCGTCCGTGTCCATGATGTGCAGCGTGACTTGAAACTTGCGATCTTTCTTCATAATCCGCTTGCGTCTGCTTGCTATCCACTGACCTGTAAATTGCGCTCTATCGGCTGCCTTCTTGTAATCGTCGTCGTGTAGGAATATCTTGAAATAGCCATCGAATACTGGTTTAAATGCTTTTTTCTTATCGCTCATGCTGCTGTCTCCACTGGCTCAATATCAAAATCTAATCCGACTGCGCGTAGTTGTTGGCGCTTCTTGTACTCCTTCGTCACTGGACAATTCATAATCATGTGCCAGTAGCGGTTAGGCTCATCGAATGGGTCAGGGAATAACTGGCTTTTGGTTTGAGTAATCATGATTCGCTCCCATAGGCAGGTATTGAGTCCGTGTGATAACTTGGCAGTAAATTACTAAAGCGGCTGAACTCGCCTTCAAATGCTAGTCTTACGGTCCCAACTGGCCCTTGGCGGTTTTTAGCCACTCCGACTTCAGCAATTCCTTTGTGTTCTGAATTTTCGTTATAAACCTCGTCACGGTAGAGAAACATAATCACGTCTGCATTTTCCTCAATAGCCCCTGACTCTTTTAGGTCGCTCATTATGGGCCGCTTGTTTGGGCGGCTCTCTAAACTACGGTTAAGCTGTGACAGTGCGATAACTGGACAATTAAACTCTTTACCGAACCGTTTAAGCTCTTTTGCAATCTCACCAATGGCATTGGCCTTTTGGCCCGCATCTTTACCTTTGGCCTCACCCATGATCTGGATGTAATCGACCATGATTACGCCAATCTCACCGTGAGTATTGCGAATCTTATTAAGCGTGGTTCGCATTTGCGGAATAGTCATCGCTGGCTGTGATTCGATAAACATTGGGTAATTGTCACGATAGTCGCCTACTGTGCGAGTAAGGTTCTGCCAATCCTCTGTCTCTACATTGGTCCCACTACGAATTTTGTTAAGCTGAACACCTGACTTTGAGGCCATAAAGCGTTGGACCACAGATTCATCCGTCATTTCGATGCTAAAGAACACACCAGCGCGTCGCTTGTAGTTGTCGTCTTTGTCTGTGTAGAAGTCATGCTCAACCATGTTTTGGACCAAGGTTTGTGCAAATGTGGTTTTACCCATTGAAGGACGTGCCCCGACAATCACAAGGTCCCCATTTTGGATAGGGGCTTGTGCATCCACTTCTTCGATACCTGTTGGCTTGAATGGTAGAATCTCACCGCGTCCTGCTGCTTGTAGATTGTCAAAGAACGCATCCATCATTGAGCCGACCGTGCGCGCACCACCGTTAATCTTTTTGGTGTCAATCACCTTGGTCATACTCTCGATGGCTGTGTTGACCTTATCGTCCAGTCTTAAATCAGGATTCTTTAGGTCCTCACGCGCTTGGACTAATAGACGGTCCATTGCTCTATGCTGTGATAAATCTCTAATGCGCTCAGCGTAGGCTTTCAGATTGAAAAGCGTTGACGGACTGGTGACTAGGATTTCAGCGATATAACCCTCACCACCTGTTGCCTCTACTAATTTGTTGGCTTCTAACCAGTCATGGACCATTACGCTGTCATACGGTAGGCCCTGCTCATTTAGGGACCGAACGCACCTGAATATTGTCTTATGGCGGTCTGCTGCAAAATCCTCATGATCGATAATGGTTGACACATGGTCCAACGAGCCTTCGATACTAAGTAGTGAGGCAATAACTGATTTTTCTAAGTCGATATTGTGAAAGCTCATACTGGTAACCCCGCTTGCTGCATTGCTTGTTTGTTTTTCTCAATCTGCTGCTCTCTGGTCAACTTAGGACCACTGCTTTGATTGAATGAATCACTACGGTTGCTGTGTGGTCTGTTGACTGTCTCAGCGTCTTGCTTTGGCTGTCTGTCAGCAATACTTATCAACCATAGTTTCAATTTTGCTTGTCTTAGGTTTTCACGCTTGATTGGCTTACCTTCTGCTGCTGCTTCCTCGTAATAAGCCTTAAAGTCACTAACATGAGATAAATACTGGTTATCTGTCATATCGAGCTTTTTACCTGCCATCATTAACAGTGATTGCATTGTTTCTTTTGATGGTTGTTGCCAGTTCATAATTGATTCAGCGTTTTGATCTCTAACTGCTAACACATCACCTTCAATCTTTTGTGTGTGCCCACTCTCTTTATTAGTCTCTTGTTGTTCTCTTAGAGATGCGCCCATTTTGGGCTGTTCAGATGCGCCCATTTTGGGCTGTTCCTGCGCCCAATCTGCACTACTCGATGCGCCCATTTTGGGCTGTTCGCTAGCGGTGGGCGTTTGGCGTTGTTTTAGTTCGATTTTCATCAATTCTGGATAGTTGATTGTGTAGTGATTAACTCGGTCAAAAGAGTTTGGCGCCAGTTTTTCAACTAAAATCAAATCTTTATCGTTTAGACTTTTTACCGCTCGTCTAATTGTGTTTTTTGACCAAAATGGAAAATCTTGCTCCTTCCATTTATCTAAGTTTTTATAAATCCACATCTTGCCGTCGTGCTCAACTTTGGCGTGTCTTAACCAGTAATGTAGTTGCTGTAGTAAAAGTGCTTCATTTAGACCGATAGCTGCTGCCAATGAAGGGAGTACCTGTAGTGGTGGCTCATTAATTAGTAAATTACTCATTCTTTATTACTCCCAAACTCTATGCACCAGTTCCACTCATGTGTGTCTACGTCGCGCTCAAGCGTTATGTTTGTGATCTTGTAGTGATGCTCTTTGTTAAATACTACGAACCTGCTTGCATCATGCTTGGTAACAAATTCTAGATTGTCGCCAATAGCCATGGTTGGATGGTCAACGCCCCACTTTGGGTACGTGCCTTTTGCTACTGGCGTTCTAAAATTTATCAATAAGCCGCTTTTAGCTGCATCTCTGAAATACTTATCCGTATCTATAAGATGTGTTCTTGGTTGACTTATAATTGCTGCCATGGTTATAATCCCCTTGCATATCTTCATATATGTTTGTTTTTTGGTAAGACGCTCTCAGTTCGCGCTGATGAGCGTTTTTTATTGCGTGTCCAACTCATACCTAATCACTCGCTGATTCTTGTCTCTTATGCTGTGTAGCTCATAACCCAGCTCACGAATGTTTGACATGATGTTGCTCAGATAAGACAGCGACATATCAAAGTTAGCCACATCGTAAAAACCATCCCTTCTCATCTGCTCGAAAATCCGCTGACCTTTCTCGGTTGGCATATCGCTTGTGACCTTTGTTCGACCTGCGCCCCTACTTTGCCTTTTGGGTTCTACCTTGCTTCTTGCGCGAGTAAGTGCTCCCTTGTGTGGCCTGCGCGGTGCAACTCTAAAACCTTCGCTAAAATCATCTAACCTTGTGATTTCTATTGTTTGCTTTGCCATTACCTACGCTCCTATTCCCTCTACCGTTGAAACTAAAAACCTTGCCTGTGTTTACTGCTTGCCTTGCACCATGCTGTTTGTAAAACTCATCAATAGCGGCTTGGTCTGGGCTTACCCTTGGGTATGTTGAGCGCCTATGTGCGTTTCTCTCTTTTTTCATACCTGCCCCGCAAAATGGATTAATGTATAAACCGCGATTGCTGCACATGAGATAACAAAGACGACGCTCTTGATGCTGTGCCAAAATTGAGCGTTGATGTCGCGTTTGCGCTGTCGTGCTGCTTCGTTGGCTTCTTTAGCTGCTAACTGCCTAGCATCTAAGCGGTCTTGCTCTGCTTGCGCTTCTAGTGCTTCGTTGGCTGCTGCTTCGTTAAATCTCATCTTTGCGTGTCTCCGTTCTACTTCGTGTTTGTAAGATAATCGCCACATCATTTGTGCATGACTGATAGCGTGTTCAAATTCCTCATCATCAGCTTTCAAGGTGTATTCGTCAGTCATCGCTTAATCTCCTTCACTGGCACTTGGTAGCTGCTACCGTCTGCGAAAGTTACTGTTTCAAACATCACTTCATTCCTTGTAAGTGTGGGTTATCCTTGGTGTGCTGCTTTTTCACTGCGTTACTCAATGCTTGTAATCGGCTCATGGCTGCTTGAATCTTGTCCTCAAGGCTCACAAGCTCATGCGTATCAATGCGACCATCTTCCAACGCTGCTTGCATCTCATTCATCACATCGCCTTGGCAAGCTGACGTTGACACTGCTGTCATCAGTAAACTTTCTTGTGTCACCGCTTCATCAGATTGTTTGCAGTAGATGCCACCAAGACGCTGAGCCATTGCGTGCATCATCGAATGGTCGTTGGTAAATTCCATGATCGTGACCGCTTCATCTAAACGCAGATGGTGAGTGTCACAGTTAGGATTGACCTTGCTGTTTAGCACGTTGTTAGACATACCCATGCGTGCAGCAATAGCAACTGAACCGCCATGCTTAGGGTTGTGAACCGTCTTGTGTGCTGCGTCTTCTATTTGCATTTGCGTGTCCTATCTATCTGTAAAAACGTTTTGTGTAAGCCTTTCTTTCTGTAAAGTTAATTACAAGGTGTTAGGCTGGTTCTTCTTCTTGGCAAAGCTCTTGGTGAGCCTTGATAAGCGCAGCGCCATTAACATAAGTAAGGTGTGGCTTAGGAAGTCCGCGTTTTAGATCACTAATTACACCTTGGTGTACGCCAGTGATCTCTTGTAACTCGACTTGCGTTCTGTCCCTTAAAAGGTCTTGAACGATTGCCGTCCAGTCAATATTAGTGCTCATAATTAGTGCTCCGTTAGCTAGTGAGTATCATAATATCGTAATTACGTTATTTAATCAAACGTCAAAACGATATTTATTTGTATCATAATTACGATAATTAGTAAGGGGCAATAAAATGAACAATGAAAAGTTAGGAGATAGGGTTAGAAAAGCCCGTAAATACGCAGGGTTCACCCAAAATCAACTCGCTAAAAAAGTCGAGACATCACAAGGCGCTATATCTGATATTGAGAATGGCAGAAATAAAGAATCGTCTAGTTTGTACGATATTGCCAAAGTCACTGGCGTAAGTGCCGACTGGTTAATCAAAAACCAAGGTGAAATGTTAGACGTAGATAAGAAGCCGTCCGTTGACGACCTGAGAGCACAGATAAAAGCTATGCAAGGTCAAAGCAGTGGCGACTTGCTTGATGCACCTATAGACACTCAACATGCGTCTATGTCTGATATTTCTGATATGGTGCCAATACTTAGTTGGGTAGCGGCTGGCAGTTGGTCGAACGTTGAGCCAGTCACGATGTTAGACATTAAAGGCAAAGCCCCTAGGCCGCCTAACCTATCCAAACTAGGATTTGCTTTAAGGGTTCGTGGTGAAAGTATGCTGCCTAAGTTTGAGCCAGACGACATTATTTATGTTGAGCCTCAGACTGGACTTTTCGCACTAAAGAATAATGATCTTGTAATAGTCCAGTGCAACGATGATACAGAAGCGACTTTTAAACAGTTGGTTTTAGGCGAAACATCAGCAGATATGTACTTGCGCCCTCTTAACCCAAACTGGCATGAACAAAAGATGGTGCCTATGGGCGAATGCAACCTAGTCGGCAAAGTGGTGGGCAAATATGTCGAATACTAATGATTGGGCTTACATATGGGTGTGTCATCTAATCAAGCACTCACACCTAATTGAGAAACGTCCTTTTGGTTGGTGCGTCTATAGCGAGGCTGTAGATTTAGACTAATATATTAAATGATCTGCAAAGCCGTCCTTAATGGGCGGTTTTTTATTGCCTGTAGATATCGTAATAGGGATACATTTACATAATAATATCGTAAATACGTTAAAAATATCGTCATAGGGGTTTACATCATATCGTAATCACGATATTATAACTACATCGCAACGAACAACGCAGACGATGCAGCGATTAACTATTTAACAGACTGAGACAACAAGAAGTTATTAAGTCATAGCCGTTTTAATCGACGGCTATTGCGTACTAACTAAGAGGATAAAGGTATGAGCAATACGATCAATAAAAGCGATATTGGCGAAACGATGGTTTACGACTGGGTTTGTCCAGATTGCGAACACAGCAACGATCTTTACGAAGATGAGCCGGTGAGTGGTGACTTCCTGCATTGTGAAAAATGCTATGAAACATCGGAAGTGATTGACGAATAACAGGCACAAAAAAGCCCTGCAATTGGCGGACACCAGACAGGGCTTTACTTACTAATAAGCGAGGTAATTATGACAGCAATTATAGAGCAAATCAATATCCAAGAAGTAGCAGAGCATTTGCAACTACTTCAAAGCGAATTTAACAAAGGCGGATTGCTTGAGCATCTACGAGCCAAGCCACTGCTAGACATGGAAGTAAACGACGGTGACATTACGATCTTCTTCGAGCTAGACCGCGATACCGATTTAACCGTGGTATTCAACACTGAGTATGACCGCCACACGCTGACAGACCTAAGCGTACGCCACGTAGAGGTTGACAGTGACGAAGGTGTTTACGAGATAGACGAAGGCGACCACAGCGCAATGGTGCTAGAAGGCAAGCGCATTATCCATGACGCAGTGCATTACAAGCTGCTCGATGAAGATAGCGCGATTGATACCGATTTTTACCACGAAGTTTACGCATAAGGGGAGCGGCAATGTTAGAGACAATCAGAATTTACAGCAAAGACGAAAAGTCGCACAACACATGCAATGTAATCCTTACGTTTGAGTGTGTTGAGCCTGACTACAACGACCAAGTTGAATACTGCAATGCCTACGCTGTGCTTCATAGAGTGCAGCTAGAGCCGACAACTTACAGCACGTTACTAATTGATGTGCCGCTTGATGATAGCGACGCTAGAGAGCACTTTGAGAGCTTATTAAGCGTTCACTGCCACGGTTACGACGTACATACAGCGGTGACAGCATGAGTATGTACGCAGTGAATACCCTAAAAGACAATATGAATGTCGAGGTCATGGGGCTAACGCTACCGCTAGACCTCAATTGGGCTGATGGAATGGTTGGCGCTATACCAGTGTTTAAGGACAAGGAAAGCGCCCTAGCTTATGCAGACGGCAACGAGTCGCTATTAACCAAAGTGAGCGAGGTGGCGTGATGAAAAAACTAACAAAGCAAGCGTGCATGAGTTGCGATGCGGAATTTTTAGGACATGAGCCTGATTTATGCTGCTCGGGATCAGATTGCGGGTGCAAAGGACTGGCTATAGAGCCGCCGCTGTGCGAGAAATGCGAGGCGAAACTCTACGGTAGCGATTTGAGCGAGGTGAAAGCATGAAACAGCTAACGCAAGCGGTGTTTGATCTACCTGAATGTCCAGAATGGGCTTTAAGTGCAGCGGTTAATGCTGACGGTGACGGCACTTATTTTGCAGACACAGCCAACTACCTAGAGGCTGTTGAGGTGGGTGATACAGGTATTTGGATTTACAAAGAGGGCGGCAACAAAAGGTTTGATGTTCAAGACATCGGCAATAGCTTTGATTCTACAGACTGGCAAAACAGCGCAATAGATAGAGAGGTGGTTAAATGAAGCAAATCATCTTCATATCACTTTGGGCAATGTTTGGTGCGTTCGTCACGCATCAGGCATTGGCTGACACGGTTATCATCGACGACAAAGAGTTCCAAGTGGTCGATGGATTGGTTAGCAATGAATGGCAGCCGACGACAAGCGAAGGCTATACGGACGAGTATTTGCAGTCTGAGCAGTATCAAACGGTTAAGGCTGCGAATGAGACATTGAGAAGAATTAAGGGTGGTGAGTTATGAAAATTACTAAGAGTGAGTTGAAACAGCGTTGCATCGATAATGAAACGGCTATTGCTACGCTAGAGGCGTTACTAAAAGAGCATGGCATTACTCGTAAGCAAGAACCAAAACTCAAGCAGCTCGATCAGTCGGTGTTTGATGGTTTGGATGAGAAATGGCAGTGGGCAGCGGTTGACGGCAGTAAAGGATTTCCAGTTGTTTATGAGTATGAGCCGTATATTTTGGAGTCGGAACGCTACTACACTAATAGAGATGGGTTGTTTAAGGACTTGGATAGCATGAAGGGCTACGACACAACCGACTGGCAAAACTCGCTAATCGAGCGCGACAAGGTAGAGCTGACAGGTAGTGATTTGTGTAGGGCTATGCTTGAGCGTGGGGATAGTCGCGTGGTGTGCTTGGTGAGCGATGTCAGTGACGATGAAGCCAGAGACAAAAGAGAAATAACATCACTAATCGAAGGTTTCTCGATCCGTAGTGGTTTTTATACAGAGCGTTCCAATGACTGGGTTTATGCAGTACCAGCAAACCCCGCCACAAACGAACCCCTAACCGCTTCGGAGGTCGGACTATGAACCACCAATGGCAACAGTTTAGCCACCACGACACGTTAGCGTGGAAGCTGACCGATGACGAGGAACGCGAGCTAATAAGCGCGTGGCAGCAATCAGGTAGCTTTGATGATGTGATTATCGAAGCTCAACAAACACAAGGAGTAGCACAATGAGCACTAATAAATTTATTGAATTAGCTGCTGTGAATGTGAGTGGCAGTATAGAAAAAAAAGGCAATTTCAACTATCTGTCATGGTCTTTTGCACTCGCTGAGCTTATGCGACTTGATCCAGCAGCAAGTTGGGTTTTTCATGAGCCGCAGCATTTTGGTGACACGTTAATGGTTAGCTGTACGCTCACAGCGTTTGAAAAACCTGTTTATATGTGGTTGCCAGTTATTGACCACTCAAACAGAGCAATCAAGAACCCTGACGCAATGGCTGTTAACAAAGCAATGATGCGATGTTTGGTAAAGGCAATCGCCGCTCATGGTCTAGGGCTTTATATTTACGCAGGTGAGGACTTGCCTGACGCTAAAGACGTTAATGCTAACAATATTCAGAACCCACCGCCGCCGCAATCATTAACCAATGACCGATTTAAGGCAGCATTAGGCGCAGTTGAGGCAGGTAGCTACGATGTGAATTTACTGTTAGATGAAAGCAAGTTTGCACTGACAAGCGAGCAAAAGGCAGCTCTAAGCGAGTTCACCAATGCGGCTTAGATGCTCAAGTCTTGACAGCATTATGACCAATGGGCGTAGCAAGACTGGATTGTCTGCTACTGCTCAAGCGGTCATCAAAGATATGGTCGATAGCGAGCTATACAACACGCGCTTATTCATTAGTAACAAATACTTATCAAAAGGTATTGAGTGCGAAGATGACAGCATTGAGCTGTTTAATAATGTGTTTTTCAAGTCGCTTGTCAAGAATGATAAACGACTAACGAACGACTATATCACTGGTGAGTGTGACTTGCTTGATGGTGACACGGTTATTGACATTAAGACCAGTTGGAATCTCAAAACGTTTGCTGAACAGCGTAGAAAATCAACGTGCTATGAATGGCAGCTAAGAGGTTATATGTGGCTGTATGACAAGGATAAGGCTTGCACAGCGCATTGTTTGGTTGATACACCTAAAGACCTTTGCAAGTATGAGAATGACGTGCATGAGTTTAGCCATATAGCACAGCCTGACAGAGTGATTATTGGCAATGTGATTGAACGTGACCAAGCACTTGAGCAGCAAATTATTGATAAGTATGAGCTTTGCTTAACTTATCGAAACGAATTGATAGAGCAATTTAAAAAAAACGGTAGAAAACTACCATAACTTAAAGAGAGAAATAACATGATTAACGTAACAGTAGCAGGTCGTTTAGGTAAAGATGCAGAAACTCGTCAAGCTGGCAACTCAAGCGTGACAGGTTTTAGTGTGGCAGGTGATACAGGTTTTGGTGATAGAAAACAAAGTCATTGGTTTAATTGCTCGCTATGGGGTAAGCGTGGTGAAGCTATGCAGCAGTATTTAAACAAAGGACAGGAAGTGGTTGTGATTGGTGAATATTCAGAGCGTGAGTATAACGGCAAGCAGTATAAAGAACTGAATGTGCTAGACGTTAAATTAATGGGCGGCAGTCAGTCACAAGGTCAACAGAACAATCAGCAGCAAGGCAACCCACAGCAGCGCCAAGCACCGCAACAATTCAATAATCAAATGAGCCAAACACCTCAAACAATGGCTAATGCTGTAGTAGATCAAAATATACCTTTTTAACAACTAATTACCTTGCTCAGGGCTAATAGAGCCGTTACCGCCAGTAGTGACGACAGAACGCTGGCAGCCGCGATTGACAATCCTTACGTGCATAGCATGAGCTTTGAAAAAGCAGTCGAGGCAAAGCCGATTGGTTCACGATAAGAGCCACCCTATTTTAATTAGAAGGATGATAAGAATGAGTAATTTGAAGATTGAAGATAAAGAAAAACCCACCGATGAAAAAGAAGATAATTACTCGGTTATAGAGCTAAAAATCACTAATGAAGCGATTGAGCTGACTGACAGCTATAGTGGGGATTCAATAATAATGACCAATGCGTGTTGGTCTGAATTGATACAAGCAGTAAACGAGAAAAGAGGTGATTTATGAATAATTTACAGCCGTTGGCTTGGTTTGATGGTGGCGATACTTATGGCGGCGATGACTTACACGCTGACAGCCCACTCCATTACTATGTGGTAGAAAAAGATACACTTGATTGTTTCACTGTTAGATATACACCGAACGATGGCGCTGCTAAGTATGCAACTGGCTTTGCAACAATCGAAGATGCTAAAACATGGTGCTGGAATCACTACAACGAGAAGATGCAGCCGTATATCAAGCCTGACTCTATCACCGATATTGCAAACTGGTTTAAAGCTGCAAAGCCTGAGCCGACCATTGATGATTTATGTGTTCAGATCGGTTGCCACTTAGAAGAAGTTTGCGAGCTATTAGAAGCGTTAGGTCTTAAAGATTATGACGCACATGAACAACTAACCATTGATGCAGATCATTTCAAAAATAAAAGCAAGTGGGTTTTAACGAAGCTAACTAAGCTAACTTATCAGCAACGCATAGCTATCGTAGACGCTTGCTGTGACATCAATGTTACTTCTGTGGGTGTCATGCAGTTATTAGGCGGTGTCGATGTGCTAGGCGCTCAACGTGAGGTCATACGCTCAAACAATAGCAAGATGGTAAAGGGTAAGTTTGAGTTTGATGCTAACGGTAAGATTGCCAAACCTGAGAGTTACAGCAAGCCTGATTTGACAACGTTTGTAAAACAAGGAGAGTGATGTGACTAAATTCAACACAGAGCAAATGCTCATCATGCGGTACGGATTTACACCACTTATACCGCTTGATAAGGTGGCAAGCGACTACCTGCCACCATTGTCAAAGCCTGAGTTACACCGCAAAGCCAAACATGGTCAACTAGGATTCTCAGTAGTCAACAACGGCTCTGAGAGTAAACCTGCTTACTACGTGCCACTAGCATCATTAGCGGCATGGATTGACCATGAAATAGATGAAGCTAATAGCGACCATCTTGCCATGCAAGCATAGCCACCTGCATTGCCCTGTCAAACTCTAATACAGTTTTTCGGGGCGTAACATTCACATAACGCTGTAAACTAGACCATGAGTCATGACCTGTAACCTGCTGCATTTCAGGCACAGTTAAACGCTGCTCAGCCAACCGTGTCGCTGCTTCATGACGTAAATCATGATAACGCAAGTCATCAATACCCTTGAGCTTACACGCCCTCGTAAACATAGCTGATATATTCTTAGGTGATAGCGGTAGTAATAACTCATTATCCCAATGCTTATTGCCACGACGCATAGTAGCACGTACTTTGTCAGCTTTTAGCGCATCGATGATCGGTAGCGCATTATCTCTAACTTTAGTATTGATATGATTGCCCATGCTTCCGCGTGGGTTTTTTGCGTTTCTGACTAGCCACCAGCCATCGTTAAAATCATCAATGCGTAAACGTGTCAATTCTTCTTGTCGTCTTGCTGTGTAGATTGCCAACCAAATAATAAGGTGCATCGGGTAAGTGGTTTTGCCAATCATCCATTTTGTATAAAAGTAAGTTGTCAGCTCTTGCAACTCGTCACTGGTTGGTGTCCTAGTGCGCTTAATACTAGACGACACTTTACGGCTATGCCTTAATCCTAGCACAGCGTCCTCAAACTCATTTAAATTAACATCAAGCCCCCATGCAAGTTTGGCTTGCTTGAGCACTGAGCGTATGCCCATAATGTCACCATTGAGCGTAGCAGGTGTGATTGCTCTTAATCCATCATACTTACCATTTAGCCTAGCATCAGCAAATGCGGTGTAATCCTCACGCCTTAGTGTGTTAATCTGCTTTGCACCTATCGGTAATTTGCTAATGAGTATCAAGCTCATATTGTGAGTACGTCCGAACTGATCGCCAAGCTCGTCAAGATACTTTATAATAACGTCACGCAATCGCATCGACTTAGCTTCACGCTTTAGCATTATTTCAGGATTGGCTTCAATCTCCGCTTCACGCTTTTTTACCCATGCCTCGGCTAATGCTTTTTTGCTAAATGTCTTTGACTGAGTAAACGACGGATAACCGTCACGCTCGATACGTATCAATCCCCTATACCGAGCTGTGCCATCGGCATTTTTGCGCTTTACTATGCTACCCATTTTGTACCATGCCTTGTTTTTAGTTTTGTGGTACGAATATGGTACAACACAATAACAAGTAAACGCACGTAAAAACACGCACGAACACGCATGAACAAGCAAGACAATAATACTCTATACTATACACAGTAAGGCTTTGACGCTAAATGATTGATTTAATGAGAGATAAGCGACTATCAGTAGCTCCTATGATCGACTGGACTACGACAGATTATCGTTATTTTGCACGACTATTTAATCCACATACCTATCTATATACCGAGATGATCAGTACTGGTGCATTGATACATGGCAATCGAGCACGGCATTTGCGCTTTGATACGCTTGAGCATCCTCTTGTATTGCAGCTCGGCGGTGCAGACATCAGTGAGATGACGCAATGCGCAGAGTTTGCTCAGCAGTATGGCTATGATGAAGTCAATATCAACGTCGGTTGTCCCTCAGATCGCGTACAGCACAATAAGATAGGTGCCTGTCTGATGGCAGAACCTCAGACCGTTGCTGATTTGGTCAAGCATATGCAAGCCGCAGTCGATATTCCTGTGACGGTCAAACATCGTATTGGTATCGATGACTTTGATAGTTATGAGTTTATGGTGGACTTTGTGCAGACAGTCGCAGCGGCAGGTTGTACCCGCTTTATCGTACATGCACGTACGGCATGGTTGCAAGGGCTCAGCCCTAAGCAAAACCGCGAGATACCACCGCTGCGTTACGATGATGTGTACCGTCTAAAGCAGGATTTTCCTGAGCTAGATATCGAAATCAATGGCGGTATCGATACAATTGAAGATATAAAAATGCATCTACAGCATATCGATGGGGTGATGATTGGTCGGGCGTTTTATCACAACCCGTATCTATTAGCAGAAGCCAATAGCTTATGGGACGAGGCAACTCCTGAGACAATACCTAAGCGCTCGGATATTTTAGCGCAGCTTTATCCCTATCTCGAAGAACAACTTGCAAAAGGCGAAGCGCTGCCAACGATGACACGGCATTATTTAGGACTCTTCCAAGGTCTAATGGGCGCGCGTAAATGGCGTCAAGCATTGAGCGGCAAACCTCAGCTGACAATTGATGATATCAAGCGAGCTGCCGATGAGGTGCTACTATTAAATCCTGATGCATAATCTTAACGCCCAGCCAAATTTTTATATCCAACTGGCTCGATAGAATTTACATGCCAGCCATCATTGTGGTAAGCATTTTATCTACGCCGCTTGCACAATATACTGCCACATCGCTGCACCATTATTAATAATGTGTAGTACGATTGGCAGTAATAGCGAGCCCGACTTAATCCGTGCATAGCAAAATATCAATGCCAACACTACGATGGTACTAATCTCATAGATACCATACTGCACATGGATCACAGCGAATATCAAACTTGTCACAATGCTTGCGACAATCGCCCCATGATTCGCTGAATAGGATGGTGCCGTGAACTGTTCTGCGATGGCTGACCACAATATACCGCGAAAGATAACTTCTTCATAAATTGGTGCGACGACCACCATGGCAAACACCAACAGCCAAACCGAAATGACAGACTGATAGAGTGGATCAACAAACACCAACGGCGTCATATCGAGTACATACGTCAGCGCCTGACTGGCAATCATAAATATCAGTAGCAACCCAAGCATGCCTATACCCACCGACAGTGAGAACGGTTTTAGTGCTAAATATTGACACAGACTGCCACCTTTTAAACGAATGATAAGCATGCTAATTGCCACTAGCAATACACAGCCGATGAGTATAGACAGGCTCACAACTGTTCCATCATTACTACCAAAATAGAATATCCGCCCTATCGATGTCCTTTCATCGGCAGGTAATACAAGCTTGCCAGCGACATAAACACCTACCAACTGACTGATAAAAAACGCAAGCACCATTGCTACTGTTAGCACGAATGTAGCCACGCGCGAAAATAGCGGCAGAGACTTAGGTGAGACAGTCTTACTAGACGGCGCAGTTAGGTTCTTTGGCATAAAGGTATCACTTAAAAATACTCTGGCAGCTCATATCCATTACAAGCATGACTGATGGTATGTTGCGTTTATTTGGACAATTGCTGCTTGATCAATCCTAGCACCTGCATTGAGACAGACTCTGGATGCTCAAGTGGGAACATATGCCCTCCTTCGTGAGTCTCATAAGGAATACCCAAGCGCGATTTTATCTGCTGCGGAAAGCGACGTTTCAAAAAGATACTTTCTTGACCAATGATTAGAGTCACAGGCACTTTAGGGCCACGATTCGGTGCCAGCCAATACCAAGATGGATTGGTACGGAACACAGCAACTTCGCTGGCTTTAGGAATAGCCAATGTCACTTTGCCATCCGCGCGCTCATGTAATCCGTGATCGATATATCCTTGAAAGCTACGCTCATCAAAATTCTTAAAAAACCCTTTATGTCGCATTTTCTCATATGCTTCATCCCGGCTATCCCACACATCACGGCGATGCTTAGATACGCCAGCTGGTGATAGTTTGTCCATCAGACGATTATTCATAAGCGGTAATCTATCTGCTGTCTTTGCCAAATGCCATAACAAGCTGACTTTGCCATAAATCCAAGGCGGATCCATAAGTACCGCTTGTGAAAACAATTCAGGCTGACGATACGTGGCCTGCAACGTACACATGGCCCCAAGCGAATGCCCCACTCCTACTACCTGTGCAACGCCATGCTTTTCGCAGGCTCTGTTTACGCTATCAATGATTTGCTGCGTCAAACTACGCCAATGATCGTCCACTGGATAATCAGGCGTATCACCCAACATCGCAATATACTCAATCGTAAAAAACTCTGACAGGCCTTCAAAAAACGGCTCATATACCGCGCTTGGCATTCCATTAGCATGAGCAAAATGCAGCACAGGTTTATTGGTTATTTTAGAGACAGGCAGTTTAGCAAAGGACTGCAAATTTATTTCATCACTCATGACAGACTCTCGTGGGATCGTTTATTTTATATATTATTTTAATGATTGAACCTTGTACCCTTATTAAAACCAACAGCATTAAAACTAATCCCTTCAACACTAACCATGTTTATATGGCAAGTTTGACGACTGTGTTTGATGGTTATAGTTGTATAGCTAATTTAATCAGGCTATCACTCAGACCAAGGTTTTTATTTGGTATTGCATACAATTAAGGCTGAGCACAATTATATGCTCAGCCTTAACAATCATACACATTATATCTAAAACATAAAACGCTTAACGCATCTGCCCAGTGTTGCTTTCTTGTGGCAATACATCAAGACTAACGCTGGAGCCAATACCTGCACCTAACTTCACTGCAAAACGGTCCATAAACATCTGGAACGGATCAGTTGGGCTGTAGCTGATGATCGTATCGAGATCTAGTTGCTTACTTAAACTTGTGATACTACCTGTTTTATCTGCTAAGCCTAGCTCAATAGACTGCTCCCCTGTCCAGAATAGCCCCGAGAACAGTTTGTTTTGTTCAGGATTTTTCAGACGGTCACCGCGACCTTCTTTGACAGCATTGATGAAATGCTTGTGCGTATTTGCTAGTACTTTTTCGACATGATTTTCTTCATAGTCAGTCAGCGGACGAGATAAGCTTAAGATATCTTTATACTCACCAGCCGTAATCGTACGATCTTCTACGCCAACTTTGTCCATCAAACCTTTAACATTGTAGCTTGGCATAATGACACCGATAGAGCCGACCAGACTTGAAGGATTGACATAAATCTCATCTGCGGCAGACGCAATATAATAAGCACCTGACGCACCGATATCACCAATCACCGCATAAAGCTTTTTGTCTGGGTACTCTTGGCGTAAGTCCATCATGGTCTGCCAAATCTCGTCAGACTGTACCGGTGAACCGCCAGGTGAATTGATATCTAAGGCCACTGCTTTTGAGTTACTGTTTGCAAAAGCGTCTCTCAAAGCTTCATTGACATCATATGCATTCGCTACATCATCATTACTGATGACGCCTTGCAGCTCGACCACTGCCAAATGTGGATCGCTAGTATCAACTGCGTCCATACCTGTTGGCGCACTGCTGCAACCACGACCAAGGGTCAAAAATATCAATAGGATATAACCAAAGGTCAGTAGTTTAAAAAAGATACTCCAACGACGAGCGCGGCGCTGCTCAACCACACTCGCTAATAACGTGTTTTCCAGCACCTTCCATTCTTGTCCACTTGGCGGGCTTGGTTGCTGCAGTTGCGTTGGCTGATTTGCCGAATTATCAGGACGTTTGTTAGGGTCTGGTGGCCAGTTGGGCATATAACTTCCTAAGTTAGAAACAATCTAAAACAATAAAATGAGGTTGTCGAGAAATACAGTTAAAGCGGTAGTGTATACCTGACTGATACTGTCTCACAGTATCTGTGACCTGTATTGATAGTCAGTGACCTGTATTGATAGTCAGTGACCTGTATTAATAGGCTGCTAAGTATGGTGGTATTTCGATAATGGTTCAATAGTATAACTGTGAAATATCACTATATTGTAACGCTGATAATATAAGCCTTATTTTTGAGGGCTAGGAGTTTCGGCATTGGAAAAGCTATCAATGTTATTTAGCGATTTAGTTATTTAGCGATAATGCCGCGTCTAAAGGTTTATTATCATAGGTTGTAATTTCATCGATTATCTGACGACTTATGACATCAGCCGTGATCTGCGAAGCACTATGACCAAGCCACCGTGTATTTCTGAATAGCATGTCATCATTATTCGATTCAACTGAACATAGTAATGACCACAGTTGCCAAACGCGTTGATGAGTATCAGCATTTAAAATTAAACGCGACTGGGACTCTAACTGTTTGCCAGTTAACTGGTTAGATGCTATTTGTGCTTGAGGGCTAACAGGTGAATTGGCAGGTAACGAATTGAGTGGATCTGCCGCATTGTATCTTAGAACGCGTATAGGCAAGTTAGTATCAAGAGCAATCGTACAATCCCAAACGCTGGTATCACCTATCTTGGTCCAACCAGTGATGGCCTGTACTGACAACTCATCGTTGGCCGACTGCCATATTTTGCCTTGCTCACAACGCTGAGTGCTGATAGTAGGCGTATCTTCAGACTGCCTAATTGTTTTATAGGCTTGCTGAAATGTAGACCAACGATCAGAGCGCCCTGCTTGCCAATATTGGCTAATAGCTAACCGGTCATTTAATTGAGCAACGGTCATTGGTAGTAATTCAGAATTTTTGGTATTAGCAATATTCTTATTGTCAGAGATCAACGTATCAGTCAGGCTAACACTGCTACTCTGTACGACAATACTCTCTAAATTATTGACAGATAAACTGCCCAGTTGCTGCTTTAAATTTTCAGATAATTTGTCTGCTGTTAGGCTGCTTGGCATCGTTCGTGTAGAGGCTGGTCTATGATCCGCTAAGAACAACCAATTGGTACTGTCTTCATTGACGGTAGGATATTGTAGCAATGCCGCCGTTATATACGAATCACCCGTTGGCAAAATATATAGGGTCGGCATCGTGACAAATGACTGCTGATTGGCATACACCGTTATCATCAGTAACGTTAATGGTGGCAACGTCAACCAACGGCTGAGTAAACCTCGTGGCAGCAGCCAAGGCAATGCACTTAGCAAAGCCATTGATAGTATCGCTATATTAACTGGTGTATAGAGCCATGCATCCGATAGCGCTGGCAATGACGTCAGCCAACTCATCAGATTGTGTAGATGACCGACTATCGTACTAATAATTACCCAAAGAATATCAGCAATACTTGGCACTAAAAGGTAACACAGCCCGGCTAATAAATTGAGCGGTACAATCACCCAACCAAATAGACCAATGGCAAATAAGTTGATAAAAAGACCCCATAACGACGCCTTACCGAATAAAAGCAACGTAACGGGTAATAAAGTAAGAAACAGCCAAAACTGTAGTTTAAACACACGCTTAATCATTTGCCAAACACGGTTAGGTAGCGTGTCATTAATACGAGTACGCAGCTTATCATCGTATAAATTCGTTATAGCAGTAGTCTGATGCTCATACGACTTATCGTCATACTTGAGTAATAACGCCACTGCAATAAAAGATAGCCAGTATCCCGCCTGCCACAATACGTAAGGGTCACGCCAAGCCATCAATATAGCCAATACCAATAGTACGCGCATCGTACTAATAGGGAGCAATGTTAATCTGACAAATCCAATCGCTAATAACATCCAAGCCGTACGAGCAGCAGGCACGTCAAAACCAGTAAATAGCGCATAAATAAAAGCGGCACCAATCATTACCCACCAGCGCACTTGCCAACGCGGAATACGACGATAAATCGCTGAATAATTACGATCAAACAGCAGTACAGCTATGCCTGCCAATACAATAGCTAAAAACAGTACGTGCGTACCTGAAATAGCGAGCAGATGTGAGATACCCGCCAGTTGATATAAGTCCTTAGTATCACGATTAATCAAGCTACGATCTCCCGTAAGCAGACTTAATGTCACGGCTTTTGCTTGTTGCTCTGCTGTCGTTTGCGCTGACCAGTCTTGATAGAAATGCTGTCGTAATCGCCAACGCCCCTGATCGACATGAGTACGAAAGCGCTGAAGATATGAATCAGAGTCTAGCGAATGCTTGAGACGTTTTCTATCGCTGATTTTATTGCTAATTTCGTTACTGTTTACCAATGTGGGGCTAATGGCCAAAATATTTGCAATGCCATCAATATGCCGACCTCGCAACCAGCGATAACTGTCAAAACCAGTAGGGTTATTGACTGCTTGCTCAGAAGTAGCTAACGGCGCCAGTGCTAGGCTCATGAATATCTCATCACCGGGCTGCAAATCGTTTAAGGCTGCAAACTGGCTATCATTTGCAGACTTTCTTGGATAGGCGTTGAGTAGGACTCGGTGTTCGCTAACTTTGAGACTAACTTCATTGGGATTAACATCGTAATTTCTACTTAGGCTATTTTTATCAGCCTTTAAATAATTAGATGTTTTAGTTGCTAACTCTTGGGGCGTTAGCTCAGCGACTAATGGAGCGATATTCGTTATCACCGCTACTTGACGATAACCGCTGTCTGTAGTGGCATCATAAACACTGTCGCTCAACCCTTCGATACGCACGAGTGCTTGTACTCGTATTGGAGCAGTTATTTCAGTGGTTTCTGCTCGTTGGTGAGTAACTAAAGCTTGCAGTGCACTGCCTATCACTAACGCAGTCGCTAACAAAGCTAAGACCAAGTATCTAATAATATTGAGAGAAAGTTTAGTATGAAGAGTTGCGTTGTTAGAGGTCTTTTTATCAAGACTGTGGCTGTCTATCGAGGGTATGTTGAATTGAGCAGACGCCAACAGAAAAGTGGCAAATATAGTCAGCGCCAAAGGCAGATTGGACGTATCAACCATATCTAGCAAAGATAAGTCAGTTGGCAATATCACATTGTCTGCGACTGCCAATACGCCCATCATAACTATAATTATGAGGCTACCAATCAACCAGTACACCAGCACTCCTTGCTTGATGACTTAAATATTATTCGGCCAAATATGGTGACTTACTATAGCAAATGGCACGCGATGCAATAGCATTTATATTTATATTACCCTATACTGAGGCAACGTATTAGGTGGTAGCTATCTGACACCACCATTCTGTGTGTTCTAACCTTTATCCTACTCACCATATATTACTTTATATCAGCTTCTCAATACCATTGAGTAGACTGTAGTTAATGATTAAAGGCGATCCTGTGCCCCAAAAACGTCTAAAAGACCTACTTCCTACACCAGAGAAAATCTTAGAAAGTCGCACTTTAAAGCTGTTTGCACCGCACTTGGCTGATCCAAGATTATGGCATTTCAATCGACACAGCCTAAATAAGGCTGTCTATATCGGTGTACTAAGTGCATTTTTTCCGCTGCCAGGACAGATGTTACTGGCGCTCATTGGCTCGCTTATTTTTCGTGCCAATGTCCCTATGGCGCTTGGTTTGACATGGATTACCAACCCAGTTACTAGCCTACCCATCTTTTATGCTGGATACTATATCGGTGCAAAGATCATTGATGCACCTGTGATTAGCTTGCGATTCATCGGTAGAATGATTGCTGATTTTAGCTTATGGGCATTATCAAATGGTGCCAATCCGTTCATTACTTATCGCGGTACAGTATCGCTTGCTGCATTTTGTATCGGGCTAACGATTTTAGCCGTAGTCACCAGTCTTATTTGTGGTTTGGCGTTTAAGGCCATTTGGCGTTATAAAACCGTGGCTAGCTGGCAGAAACGTCAGCAAAAACCTTCTGACGAATCTGACAATTTATAAGGCAACTTATCTTTGTTATATGGCTATAACATAACGCTTACGCCCTAGCTAAGTAAGCTAGCAAAGCTTATTCTTCTTTACTGTTCTCTATAGCATTTAAGACTTTGTCAGTGAAATTGCTATCCATCGGTACGATCTCAATGACTTCATCATTTTTACAGAGCGTATAACGCTTACCTGACGCGCTGTCTTGAACTTTTAGGTCGTAATCAACCCCAGCCAAAGTGATGGCATCAAATACAGGGGTCAGTAGCTCGGTTTGCGCCTGTCTATCGAGCGTTTCAAACAAAGTTGGATCGATGTAAGGCTTTAACGGCTCATCACCCTCTTCTGCACTGCCAAAAGCCGCAATTGGATTATCATCTTCACGCATTTTACGCATCCTTATAAAATAGATAAGGCGGCTGGCTCACAACCTGTCTCTTATACACATCTGACGCTGCCGACGATATGCAGTGTGTAGA